>CAZGZH010000524.1:0-1504 GCA_964529645.1 uncultured Flavobacteriaceae bacterium | reverse complement strand
TTTTAAAGAGGCTACAACTTTGGAACGTTTGGTGGTAGATACCCGAAAACAGTTTTATGAAAATTTAGCGCATCCAGAATTTGATTTCTCGGATGTAAAAGGGCAGGAATCTATTAAACGCTGTATGGAAATAGCGGCAGCAGGTGGACATAATGTTATTTTAATTGGCCCACCGGGGAGTGGCAAAACGATGCTGGCCAAACGCCTGCCAACCATTTTACCCCCAATGACGCTTCAAGAAGCTTTAGAAACCACTAAAATTCATTCGGTTGTAGGACGTGTTAAAGAAAATGTGGGTTTGATGAGTCAGCGGCCTTTTAGATCGCCGCATCATACTATTTCTGACGTGGCTTTGGTAGGAGGAGGTGCCTATCCACAACCTGGCGAAATATCATTATCGCACAATGGCGTTTTGTTTTTAGACGAATTACCCGAATTTAAACGCACCGTTTTAGAAGTGATGCGGCAACCTTTAGAAGATAGAGAAGTGACTATTTCACGCGCTAAATTCACAGTGACATATCCATGTAGTTTTATGTTGGTAGCCAGCATGAACCCGAGTCCGAGTGGTTATTTTGCCGATGACGAAAAAGGCTTATCATCATCGCCTCAAGAGATGCAACGCTATCTGAGTAAAATATCAGGTCCCCTTTTAGACAGGATAGACATTCATATAGAAGTACAACCCGTACCTTTTGAGAAGTTAGCCGAAGAACGTCGTGGCGAAACAAGTAAGATAATTAGAGAACGGGTTATTAAAGCCAGAGAAATTCAAACCAAGCGCTTTAAAAACAATAAGCAAGTCCATTACAATGCCCAAATGACGGTGAAACAAATAAGCAAATATTGCGCTTTAGATTCAGAAAGTATGGCTTTAATTAAAACAGCCATGGATAAATTGGGTTTATCGGCCAGAGCTTACGACCGCATTTTAAAAGTATCCCGCACCATAGCCGATTTAGAAAACTCAGAAGCTATAAAACCCAACCATATTTCTGAAGCTATTCAATATAGAAGTTTAGATAGAGAGGGGTGGTTGGGGTAAATATGGAAGAAATAAAACTTGCTGTTATTTAACATTTACAGGAGTTAATTAGTTATAACATGACAAAGAATTATACTAAGAAATGACATCTAGAAAAATAGGAAACATAGAGTTTACTAATCTTAACATTTTATTTGCTATTGCAGGAATATTAGCCTTCGTATTTCTTGGAAATATTTTTTATGCCGTTTATCAAAGCGATAGAACTCTTTTGTCAGTCATGATAATTCCCCTTATTTTAGGGATTATATTTGAAAATAGGCGCTTATCAGGTGATTGGAAGACTATATTATTAATAATATTTGGGTCTCTTTTATTGAGTGTTTTTGCATTTATGCCAGATAAGGAAGAGCGGACTTACAATTTTGAAAATCACATTGAAATTTGGCCTTATTATTTTATAGTATTTTTTGTTTTGATTTCAATTTTTCATCATCAGAAAAAAGTAATTCCTAAATT
>CAZGZH010000523.1:0-1505 GCA_964529645.1 uncultured Flavobacteriaceae bacterium | reverse complement strand
GGTTTTATTGCCCCTAACAGCACACTTGGTTTGGTAGAAATTGCGGCTGTTCGTGCCACTCATGACGATGCGGAACGCGGTGATATAAATCCCAATGTAAGAAGTATCATTGCTTACAATGCCGAATCTAAAATTGTAGAATCTATGCGTCCTAACGGCGTATTAATGGCACAAATTACGCCCAGAGGCGGATTGATATCGGGCAGCTCGTCTATTGTGCAATTAGATGCGTGGAATTGGGAAGATGCTATTTTAAAAGAAGACGATGGTGTACATATAAATTGGCCGTCTAGTTTTAGGCGCTCTTACAGAGGTCCCAATGCAGGGAAAATTATGCCCAACAAAAACTACAACAAACAAATAAGTCAGCTTGACGCCTTTTTTAAAAATGCATTGGCTTATAGTAAAACAAATCCGATAGAGAAAAATTTAAAATTTGAAGCTGTAAAAGGGCTTTTTAATAGTCAGAAAAAACTTTATGTGCACAGTAACAATGTCCAAGAAATAAGCGATGCTGTTAAGTTTTGTAATACTCATAATATTAAAAACCTCATAATTGTCGGCGGTGCTGAAGCGTATAAAGTGAGTAACTTGCTAAAGCAAAACAATATACCTGTTTTATTAAAACGTGTGCATACATTACCCACTAATGGCGATCAAGATATTGATTTACCTTTTAGAATGGCAAAAATTTTAACTGATGCAGGCATTTTAGTCGGTTTACAAAGCGCTGGTCAAATGGAACGTATGAATACGCGTAACCTCCCCTTTTATGCCGGAACAGCCGTAGCTTATGGCTTATCTTACGAACAAGGTGTGGCGTTAATTACCCTTAATAATGCCAAAATTTTAGGAATGGATAAAACCATAGGCAGCCTTAAAGTGGGCAAAGACGCCACGCTATTTATTTCTAACGGCGATGCTTTAGATATGCGTACCAACAAGGTAGAAAAAGCCTTTATTCAAGGACGTGATATCAGTTTAGATTCACATCAAAAAGTACTATACCGTCGTTATATGAAAAAATACCACGGTAAATAATATACTACAACCCAACCCTCGTAGGGTTTGAAACCCTACGAGGGTTGGGTTCTTTTTAGTATTTTTGTTTTATGATAAAAGAGATAACAAGTTCCCAAAACCCTTTTATAAAAACGCTTATTTTACTCAAAGAGAAATCTAGACATCGTAAAAAAGAAGGCTTGTTTGTATTTGAAGGTTTGCGCGAATTAGGTTTGGCTTTAGAAAGTGGCTATACTATCGACACATTGTTATTTCAAGAAGATTTAATTTCACAAGACTCACCAGAAACGCTTCTCTCCAAACAAAGTAATCCTACTTCATTAATAAAAATAAGTGAAACTGTGTATCAAAAATTGGCTTATCGCAATACAACCGAAGGTATTATAGCCGTAGCAAAATCGAAATCACACAGCTTAAAAGACTTAAAATTTAAATCTAAAAACCCTTTAATTTTAGTAGCCGAAGCCTTAGAAAAACCTGGC
>CAZGZH010000522.1:0-1508 GCA_964529645.1 uncultured Flavobacteriaceae bacterium | reverse complement strand
AAAATAATGTAGAAATTTTGTCAAACCCTACACGTTCAAAAATTATACGTGCATTCGATAGACTTAAGAAGAAAATAACGCCTAAAGATAATTTACTCATATTTTATGCAGGTCACGGCACTTTTATTAAAGAAGATAATATAGGGTATTGGTTACCCTCTGATGCCGAGGCTGAGTACACAGATAATTGGATTAACAATACGCTTGTACGCGATAACATTAAACGTATAAAATCTAAACATACATTGCTTATTTCTGATGCCTGTTTTAGTGGGAGTATCTTTAAAACACGTGCGTTTAGTATTAAAAATGCCAATTTAAGTATTCAAAAGAAATACGAATTACCTAGTAGGAAAGCCATGACAAGTGGTACATTAAAAACGGTTCCTAATGTGAGTGTGTTTATGAAATACTTGTTAGATAGACTAGAAAATAATAAGGACGCTTACGTGTCTGCAAGTCAGATGTTTAATAGAATAGAAACCCCTGTAGGTAATAATTCGCCCAACACACCACAATACGGCACTATTCAAGGTGTAGGCGATGAAGGAGGTGATTTTATTTTTATTCGTAAAAATTAGTATTGATACGATGACTCTAAGTCATCGTATCAATTAATAAACCTAAAGAGATTCTAAAAACGCCAAAGTATCTACATCATCGGCGTAATCCCATAAATAAGGCTGTTGTGTTTTACCAAATGCAACAGCTTTTTTTATTGATACATCAGAAGAGACAATACACTGAATTTTATCTTTATCAAAGCTAAGAGTCTTATTTAGGGCTACTAAATCGTCATAATATTCATAAAACAAAGTAGCAATAGGAGAGGCGTAACTCGTATCTTCTTTGAGCATTAAAAAACCGTTTTCTAGTAGTTTAAATTCAGACATCAAATACACCGCTTTATTATAATCGTAATTGTTTTGGTATTTGGTATAACTAATGAGGTCTTTATAAGGATAAACAGCCTTAAATAGTTTGTCAAAATCATATCCTTTTGGGACGAATAATTTTGAAACACTCCTACAACCTAAACCAAAATAGCGGAAGATATCTTCGCCTAATAATGATAATTCTTCTTTTGTCTCGATTCCTGTAAGAACAGCAACAGAATTTCGATTCTTACGAATGATGTGTGGATATTTACCAAAATAATAGTCAAAGTAACGCGCCGTATTGTTACTACCTGTGGCAATAACGGCGTCAAAACCCTCTAATTTTTCTTCAGTAAAATGTATTAAATCTTTAAATTTGGGATTTAAAAATTCTAAATATTTAGCCAAAAGTGGGAGCAAATGTTTATCGTTATGACTTTGTTTTATCAATACTTTATGACCTGCGATTAGCGCCGACAAAAAATCGTGAAAACCAACTAGAGGAATGTTTCCAGCCATAATTATAGCAATGGTTTTAGCATTTTTTTTATCTAAAGTATAACTTTTAGTCCACTTATTTAAATTACTAATAGTTAGAGATTCACTCCAATTTTTGCAAGCATAAGTTAT
>CAZGZH010000521.1:0-1509 GCA_964529645.1 uncultured Flavobacteriaceae bacterium | reverse complement strand
AAAGAGGTGCGTCCAAAAACAGGACTTACTCTATTCCAATCCTTAACATGTTAGGTAAAATTTTAGTTAATAGCTTCTCGCCGTTTTATTTCTACTAAAATTTGGTCAAATAATACTTTGTAGATATTAGCATCATATATTCTTTTGGCACTTTGTTTACTAGTCCCAGTCCAAGCCGAAGCCTGTCCATATCCAGTCTCTTGAATTATTATCCGCAAATCTGTTGAGGTTTTACTTAATTGACTTATAGTACAAGTAGCTTCAATAACTGTTCCTTTATCAGCTACATAACCAATAAACAATGCTTGAGCAAACTGAGAGCCACCACTAGTTTCTTTATCTATTGTAGCAACAATTAAACCCGATTGCATATCTGTGTTTTTAATAACATAACCCTGATCTTGCAAAACAGTCATTGTAGCTCTGAATGTATTTTCATAATTACCATCAAATGTTCTTGTTGTTATTTGCCTTATTTGCATTGGAGAAAGAGTAGGACCAGTACTAGCAGATCCAATAAAAAGTGCAGCGAAACCAATTAATATGGCAGAAGTAATTGATTTTTTAAATTTCATAATAATTTAATCCTTCCTTTTTTATAAAAAACATAGTACCCAAACAGGCACCCTAGAATCATTGATAAAATATCTTTATTATCATAAGTACCAGGGATATAAGAAAAAAATTGCAGAACTTCCAGAAGAGTAGAAAACAAAACAATGAGAATTAAAATATAGATTTCTGTTTTTAATTTACCATCATCCCAAACAATCATTATTGAAATTAACAAACTGTAGGCCCATAAGCCGTCAATTAAATTATAATAAAACCAATTTGGCAAGATTATATTTGTATTAAGTGTAATCAATCTGATTCCAAAAAAATGCTCAAAAATATATTCTGAGCTTGTTGGTCTTAAAAAATAAATTATAAATCCTGCCAAAATTGGAAATAATATATTTAAAACGATAAAGGTAATATTTACCTTTTTATAATTAGAATGATGCTTGAATAACACTATAGTTTTTAACCACGTCATTTTCATTGAAAATTATTATTAGATCGAATGATTTAGTAGTCGAAATGCTTACTGCTTTACTACCAGACCAGAAAATAGCCGTACCAGTATCTGTCCCTTCGATACGTTCAAATGACATCTTGTTATAATTCCAAACTTCATCATTATCTTTATTTTTAGTAACTAAGTTTGGAGAGCCAAAATCCTGTAGTATTTCAGCTTGAGTTGTGGTTCCTTTAATAATTTTAGTTTTAACATTACCATATGTTAAACGATTACTATTAGGATTCTCTTTTCTTACCTGGCTCACGCAACTAAGAAGGAAAAAAGAGAGAACCAATAAATGCGTAAATTTCATAATATACCTTTCTTTAATATGAGGTTCGGCAAATTTTAATATAAAACTATATTGTTTTAATGAATATTTTACCATTTTACCTAACGGGCAAGTATCAGGTGCGCCAGCCCTGAATTGACACTATTCCAGGCGC
>CAZGZH010000520.1:0-1516 GCA_964529645.1 uncultured Flavobacteriaceae bacterium | reverse complement strand
TCTATATGTTTAATTTATTAAAAAATGAAAACAAAGAGCTTGAGACAGTGAGTGATATTTTTGAGGATGATGATTTAGATATGTTGTCGATTGAGGATGATTCAATTTTTAATATTAAAAATGTCCCCAATAATCATGATAGGAAAAGTGCTGAATTTATAGCACGAAGAAAGCCTTGTAAAGATTTTGGCGACTTTGAAAATTTATTTATTCAATGCCAAGAGGCTATTAAATCAGGTAAAAATAAACTTAAAATATTTGAACATGGTGATATTAAACAAGGATCCTTTTTTGTACTAGATGGAGTACTTTTATACGTTGAAAATATTAGGATGGATTCAGAAAAAGATAAACATGGTAAAGAAGACGGAAGATTAAGGTGTATTTTTGAAAATGGAACTGAATCTAATATGAGATTTAGGTCTTTACAAAAGTCACTCGAAATTAATGGTAGAACAACTATTGATGAAAACAACCAGATTACTCTAGTTGATAATATCTCTAACGATGATATAGAGACTGGGTATATTTATATCTTAAAATCTCTTAGTACAGAACCTGGAATAAGTAATACCAAGAACCTTTTTAAGATTGGTTTTTCTACTACTAATGTTGAAAAGCGTATACAAAACGCGGAACAAGATCCTACATACCTTATGGCCCCAGTATCTATTGTTGCTACATATAAATGCTTCAATATGAATCCACATAGGTTTGAAAGATTACTCCATCGCTTTTTTGGTGAGTCTTGTTTAGATATAGAGATAACTGATAAGAATGGAAATAAATACACTCCAAAAGAATGGTTCATTACGCCTATTACAGTGGTCGAAAAAGCCATAGAACTAATTATAAACGGAGAGATTGTGAGTTACACATATGATAAAGAAAAAGAAATCATTACAAAATCTTAAAATTTTATGGATAAATTAAAAGAATATTTAAAGAAATTAGATCAGGAGGGACAACCCCCAATTTCTTTTCACGGTGAACATGATATTGCCCAGAAGATTAAAAATATTCTTGCAGAAAACAATGAATACGAACCGACAAAAGAGGACTTAGCAGAGCAAATGGCCTTTGATTTTATGGAAGATTATTTAGATGATAATTCTGGATGGGAAACTTACCATGGACCAATGTTTGTAATGCCAAACAAGAAAGGACAAATGGTTGAGTACCCGAGCATTAGACGAATAGATCAGAAAATGCTGGAGTATTGGATAAAAAGAGCGGAAGAAACAAAGAATCCAATCCTCTCATCACGCTATGCTGATTTGGCTGTTGATTTTTCACCTAAAGTTATAAACGGGAATGCAGATATTAAGTTACTGCATATAGTTATAGATTCAAATATTGCAATTTGTGAAAAATTATTAGCTGACCCTCTTGATTGTAAAACAAAAATTAAAAGAGCTTTGCTTTTGGCCATACAAATAAACGATACGGAGCGAATTACCAAAACGAAGGAGACAATTATTAAACTGGAAGAGACTGTTGCGACTGACGATAAACC
>CAZGZH010000519.1:0-1517 GCA_964529645.1 uncultured Flavobacteriaceae bacterium | reverse complement strand
GGTAAATCGTCGAAGCACCACGTATTTTCAGGCAATATTTTCTGATTCAGTGGCCAAATACTCGGCAGGGGTAAAAATTGTTTGATTTTGATGAATCGCTAGAACAATTTCTTTAAAATATTCTCTTGGGTTAACTTTATTAATTTTACAAGACTCTACTAATGAAAATAACATTGCATTTGTTAAAGCACCACGCTTGGAATGAGTTCCATACCAAGTCTTTCGCCCAATGACCGGACTGCGCATTAATCGTTCCTGCGAATTATTATCAATCGGAATATCGTCATACTTTAAAAATATGGTCAGCTCATTATAATTATTTATAAAATAATTAATCGCTTTAACAATAGAACTTTTACTTGAATAATTATTTTTTATTTTCAAAGCAACTAGTTCCATTGCTTTAAAATAAAGGCGTTGCCATTTTCGTCTTTTTGCAAAATCTTGCAACTTCTCCAGTCGATAAATTTTTCGATAACACCAGAGAAAGAAGTTAGCTTCTTCTATAAAATTTTGTTCGCTTTCCTTAAACTTACGTCTAGCGTGAGCATTACAATATACATTCTTGATTAATTTTAATTTTTTTTCCTTTCGATAAACATTACTTTCTCTAACGGCTTTTTTATATCCACTAAAAACATCACTTATTAAATACTCACAATTGGACTTGTTGATAAAACTACTTGCAACATCTCCTGAGCGCGTATCATGTGCTTCAAAATAACTTGCATTATTGGTTGAAAATCCCCATAAATACCAGTTTGACTTTTTATCTCCCCCTAACATTCTATGGGGAGTTTCGTCTGCGTGAATTACTTTCGAATTTAAAACTTCGCTTTTAATTTTTTCATAAATAGGAGTTAAAAAATCAGCAAGATTATGAGTACTTTGAATCAATGTATTGGCAGGTAATCCCTTTACTCCATCGCGAGCTGCCATTTGAGTATATCTTTCTACTGGAATTAAATCGCAATACTTTGATAGTGCAACATCAACAACCATCTCGTCACTATAGCTTGATCCTGGTTTTATTCTTGGAATAGCTGGAGCTGTAACCAATGCTCCGTAACAACTACCACAATTATATTTTACTCTTTGTTGCTTAATAATATAATAACGTTTCGGCTGAGTTGTTAAGTACTCACTATCCTCTGTTAGTCCAGAGTCTTTCATCTGTTCATTGCAGCATGGACAAGTTGGGACTTTATCCAACTCTACACGTTTTTCAATTATGTCGAGATTTGGATAGCGTTCACTTGGAAGTAGTACTCGTTTACGTGATTGTTTTTTTATTTTAGTCGAGATGTTTTTATTGGCTGATTTTTCTGAACTTTTTCCAAATAATCTATTTTTTATATTTATTGTTTGCTCGCCCAGTAAAAAGCTTTTTTGTTCCGATGCTAAGTATTTTGCATGTAGCTCTTTAACGTAAGATTGCATTTGACGGATTAAATCTTGAGAATCTTTATGGAGATCAATTACTTCTTCTTTGCTTAGTAAGTCGTATTTATCACAGG
>CAZGZH010000518.1:0-1524 GCA_964529645.1 uncultured Flavobacteriaceae bacterium | reverse complement strand
ATATGTTTGGATTTTATAAATTATATATAAACAAAGAAAATAAAATATCATTAGAAAAAACTCCAAAATACAATGATGTTATGGACGAGTGGATTCTAAGCAAACTCAACAGTCTTATCAAAGAAACTACCAAATACATGGACACCTATAATCTTGTTAAGGCGAGCAGGGGTTTAATAGACTTCATAGACGAACTCTCAACATGGTATTTAAGAAGAAGTAGAGATAGGTTGCGAGATTCTTCTAATGAAGCGCAAAATGTCTTTGGATTTGTTTTAGTAAAAATTGCTCAATTATTTGCACCATTCGCACCTTTTTTCAGTGAAACTATGTGGCACAATTTAGTAGATGAAAGCACAAGTATTCACCATAGTGATTGGCCAAAAGCAGATACCAAAATAATTAATAAATCACTAGAAGAACAAATGACTGCTGTCAAAAAAGTGGTAGAAAAAACTCACGCATTAAGAAGTGAAGCTGGAATTAAAGTACGCCAACCACTGGCTCAAGTTACTTGTTTTGTAAATTTAGCAGAACCAACAGAAGCAGTTTTGCAAGTTCTTGCCGATGAAACTAATATCAAAAAAGTTGAGTGGAAAAGAACTACTGAAACTACAAGAATTATTTTAAATACCAATTTGACTGATGATCTCAAACAAGAAGGCGAAGCTAGAGAACTAATGAGAAATATTCAAAAAATGAGAAAAAAAGCTGGACTAAAAGTTGGAGAACCTGCGACAATAGAAACTCCAAAATGGCCAAAAAAATGGGAAAAAGAAATTGAAAATAAAACTAGCAGCAAATTAACTAAAGGAAATGAGCTCAAACTCATTGTTCTATGAAGAATTGGTTAATACCATTAACTATTTTGATACTCAGTCTTTTAAGTATCCTAATATTGATGAGTATTGCTCCAGAATTAGCTCCTAAACAATTGATCTTTTTTATGGTGGGATTTGTGATATTTTTTCTAACATCACAAATCCCATTTAGAAGACTTTTAAAGCTTAGCCCTATTTTTTACATTGGAACTATAACTTTATTAATCACAGTTTTAATATTAGCTCCAATTACCAGAGGAACATCTCGCTGGATTAATATTGCTGGAATATTCGCAGTTCAACCATCTCAATTAGCTATATTAACCACAAGTCTTTTTTTACTTTATTTTTTTAAAAATAAACCATTAACCGATCTTAAAAATTTTCTACTTTTTTTAATATTCACTGCTATACCTGGTATTTTAATTTTAATTGAACCAGATTTAGGAACAACAATCGTTTATTTGGTTTCAATAACAACAATTATTTTCTTCTCAAAAACTAAAGTTAAATATGTTATCCCACTTATTCTACTTGGAATAGTTGGGGTATTACTTGCTTGGTCTTTTGTATTAAAGCCATATCAGAAATCTAGAATTACTTCTTTTATTTCTCCAAATGATACTCAAGGAGCTGATTACAATGCTAGACAATCTTTAATAGCAGTTGGTTCAGGAAGATTGCTTGGACAAGGTCTCGGACA
>CAZGZH010000517.1:0-1524 GCA_964529645.1 uncultured Flavobacteriaceae bacterium | reverse complement strand
ATCTAATTTTTACAAATATCCTATTTTTATTATTAATTAACTATCAATTAAAAAACTTATTGTGACGTGCTTAAATGTTCTTTAATATAATTTGTAATATACTCTTCTGACCACAGGTTTTTAGCCCTTTTAAAGGCTGCATTATAGCCTACATGTCCGCCGTGTTTTGTGGCCAATAAATCGAAATATTGATGATTCTCGGCTTCTTTAAAAGGATATGAATCATCCCCAAAAAAAGGATCATCTAAGGCTGTTAATAGCAGTGTAGGTTTTTTAATACCTTTTAAAAATTGTTTACAACTGTTTTTTTGCCAGTAATCTTTAGCCGATTCAAAACCGAATACAGGGGCCGTAAAATAATTATCAAAATCGTGAAAGTTTTTAGCGTGTAAAATTTTTCTTTCATCTAAACTGTGATTAGAAAACTGTTTAAATTTTAGTCTTGCTTTTATCTTAAGTGATTTTAAAAAAGCCAGTATGTATATATAATTAGATTTCTTTTTAAGTTGGACTGAAGAATCTTCTAAGCTACAAGGAGCCGATACAGCAATACAAGATTTTACAATATTTGGAATATTGATACCCTTTTCGCCCATGTATTTTAAAACTAAGTTGGCTCCTAAACTGTAACCCACTAAACTAATTGTTTTATAACTATAATTAGACAAAACATAATCTATTATACATTCTAAATCTTGTGTAAAACCGCTGTGATAGGCGTAAAGTTGTTTGTTATCTTGGCCGCTACACCCTCTTAAGTTTACGGCAATAGCATCTATATTTTGTTTATTTAAGTATTTCACTAAAGATAAAACGTATAAAGATTGGGCACTACCTTCAAGGCCATGAATAATTATTACGGCATTTTTAGAATTATTTGTCGCAATATCTAAATCTATACAATCGTCATCTGGGGTACTAATTCTTTGACGTTTATAACTAACATTATACTTTTTAGGAGTGCAGGCCAAAGTCCTGTAAAGGGTATTAAAATGCTTATTTCTAAACAGAAAAGAGGGTAAATAAGAATTATCTTTAATCAGTGCCATTAATTTAAAAACGCTTTTAAAACACCTAGGGCATAAGTACTGGCAATGTTTTCTGCAAATTTCTGAAAATCGATATGCGCATTTCCTTTTGCCTTATCAGAAATAGTTCGCATTATAACAAAAGGGACTTTGTAATCATAGCAAACTTGCGCTACAGCAGCACCTTCCATTTCTACACACAATACATCAGGCAAAGTTGTATTTAATTCGTTTATTTTGTTCTGTGATGAAATAAATTGATCGCCACTGGCAATACCGCCTTTATAAGTTTTAGGACGCACAATGTTAAATGTATTGAGAAGAGTAGGGTGTTTTTTAGTTTCTGATAAAAAAGTGTTAGCAGCTTTTGTTAAATAAGTTGTTAATACGTCATCAGTCTCGAAAGCTGTTTTATTTAGAATGGGAATTTCGAATTGTTTAAACAAAGGCCTGGCATCCATATCGTGTTGATACATATGTGAGCCTATAACGACAT
>CAZGZH010000516.1:0-1540 GCA_964529645.1 uncultured Flavobacteriaceae bacterium | reverse complement strand
CCTTACTTCTGGTACAGCCGCAATTGTGCTCACAAAATTAGAAACAGCAATAGTTCTAATTTCTTTTTCAACATTTATGTCATTTAAATACATTTCTCCAAAACCCAAATTTGTATTAAATTTAAAAGTAAGATGTATTTTATTGAGATTATTTATAAGTCCATTTTTATCAAATCTGTCTTTAGAAATTAATTTATTTTGCATCGCATAAAGCGTCACAGCACGATACATGGCGCCTGTATCGACATAAATATAGCCTAATTTTGAAGCTAGGTCTTTGGCAATTGTACTCTTTCCTGTTGAAGAATAACCGTCTATAGCAATGTTTATTTTACTCATTTCAAAAATTAAAATTCAGGTTTCCTCAAATCAAAAATCAAACTAAATGTACTTGTATTAGCCGCTGGATGAAATTTAGAAAAGGCGTAATTAAATTGCATACGACGCATTTTAATACCAAATCCAGCTGTCAATCCGCTGAAAGTTCGCGAAGTTGTTAAACGCAATTCACGGGCACGTCTAAAATTATAGCCTAAGCGGATGTTAAAATCCATATCTGGAAAAAATTCAGCACCAATAATAGCATGCCGAAAGGCATTACTCAAACCTTTAATTGAATTATTTGAGACAGAACCATCAATACTTACCAGTGTGTCTGATGGATTTTCTGCAGATACCTGCCATTGTTGTAAATTATCCAGCGTAAAATACCACCTTAAAGGGACGTTTTCTACTTTATAACTACCGCCTAGCATTACTTCAAAAGGCAATGATTCTCGTGTACTGTTAAATGTATTTACCTGATAACCAATATTTCTTGCTACAAAAGTGAGTTTATATGGAAGACTTTCATCTAAATAACTCAAGGCAAAATCAAAAGCCAAACCATTCGACGTAAAATTATCTATAACAGAACTTATCAATTTAAAATTGGTGCCAAAATATAAATAAGTTCGCGGAATATTGTAATTATATCCTATAGAAATAGCGAGGTCGCGAGCCTTAAATATTCCCGTTTCGTTACCTAGTTCATCAGCCGCTATAAGTTTCCCGTAATTAACATAAGAAATACCACCTTGAATTGTTCCAAATCTCCTACTTACAAAACTAGCATAAGATATTGAACCATAACTAACTCCTGCTAAAAAACTCTTATAATTAACAGCAAATTGATTGTCCATTTTTTTACCAATCATTGAAGGATTCCAGAATGCTTGATTAACATCCTCTAAAACCAACACCTTACCACCTAAAGCAGATTGACGTGCAGAAGTAGATACATTTAAAAAATTAAATACTTTTTCACCACCTACTTGTGCGATTAACTGTGTAGAAAATAAGATACTAAGTAAAAAGACTCTAATATTCATTTGCACCTGCAAAATAAGCGGAATTTATCTAAAATACTAACGATTATTACAGCAAATATTATAAAAAAGGTAAATATTCTGCATAAAAAAATCCTCACATCGTAAGATATGAGGATTTTAAAAGAAAGGCGATGACATACTCTCCCACCTGGAATGGCAGTACCATCTGC
>CAZGZH010000515.1:0-1542 GCA_964529645.1 uncultured Flavobacteriaceae bacterium | reverse complement strand
CGAATACAAGCTCAAAATCGCGGTTAAAAGTATTTTCTATTTCAAAATGAACAGCCATTTTTTCTAATCTGTTTTTAACTTCTTCTTGATTAAAAGCATCTAAAGGTGTTTTAAATTCAAATGTTGTGAAAGGTAAGTTATCTACATCAGTAAAGTCTGATAGTGAAGCATCTATAGAAATTAATGAAGCTGTAACTTGCTGATTGCCTATTAAATCTAAAGTAGCATTTAAATTTATTTTTAATGAAGTATCTAGTGAATTATCTATTGAAGTGCTGTTTAACAAAGACACTACAATATTAATATTTTTAGCTGTTTTTAAATTTGTTAAATCGGTTCCTTCGACAATTACGTCCTTATTTGTAGTAGCTAATTTATTTACTAAAATAGTAGTGCTATAAACTAAATTATTATTTACATCTAAAAAATTGAAAACAAATTCAAAATCACGGTTAAATCTATTATCGAAATTAAAGTTAAAAGTCACTTTTTGTAAAGCACTTTGAATAGCTGCATCATTAAAAGCGTCTAATGGTGTATTTATTTCATACGTTGTAAAAGGTAAATTATTTACATCGGCAAAGTCTGGTAAAGTAGCATTAAAATTTAATAATGAGCCATTTATTTGCTGATGTAATACAATTTTATCTACTTGAGTAAAATCAATAGTATCATTTTTGACACATGATAATAGAGATAAAACAAAAAATAATAGTATAATCTTATTTAGTCTAAACATTTTATAATGGTTACAAGATAAACAAACGTTAAAGATACTGTTTTAATTGCATCAGATTGGTAACAGATTTAATATTTTGTGCACTTGGTTGTTTGTTAAAATTACAAAAAATAGCTTCAATACCAAAGTCTATAGCCCCCATAACATCGGCTTCATAATTATCGCCTATCATAATACTTTCAGAGGCCCCTGCTTTGCAAGTTTCAAGTGCAAAACTAAATATTTTAGGATTTGGTTTTTTTACACCTACTTGTTCTGACGTAATAACAGTCTCAAAATAAGGTGCCAAACCAGATTTAGTCATTTTTTTATCTTGTATTTCTTCAAAACCATTGGTAATAATGTGCATTTTATATTTTGGTTTTAAGTAGTCTAAAATAGCTATAGTACCTTCTATTAAAGCATTGTAATTACTTAAATTATCAATATAAGCCTCTGATAATAAAACAATTTTATCAGCATTTACCCTATAGTTTAATTTAACAAAAGTGTCGTTTAAACGACCAAAACGCAAATCTTTTTTACTTATTTTATCTTCTCTAAATAACTTCCAATAATGTGCATTTATGGGATAATAATAGTTTTTAAACTTTTCAAAATCTATATCGATATTTAATTGCTTAAAAATATATTTAAAAGATTGATCAGAATTGGCATCGAAATCCCACAAAGTGTGGTCTAAATCAAAAAAAATGTGCTTTATATTCATCGGATAAAAATAGCAATTTAAAATCTAAATAATCAAGCAAAATTATTGTTACTTTTGATAAAATATCATTTTTGAATAAACGTCTTCATATTTT
>CAZGZH010000514.1:0-1550 GCA_964529645.1 uncultured Flavobacteriaceae bacterium | reverse complement strand
TAATGGCCAGAATTGCTGATGTTTTTTTCAGTCAGTTAAACTGTCCTCGCAGACTCCGATTTGCTTAGCAAATTCTTTCTGTGTTTTGGGTTGGCGAAATTGGTGAGGAATAGCAAACCACTTAACAAATTGAATAAATTCTGGCACTCGTTGAACTCCTACTATGATTTTTACAGAATCGGAGTCAATTGGAGTGGTAGAGTTGTTTTCAGTCATATTTTTCTAGTTAATTATTAATAGAGTGGTAAATAAAAAACACCACTCAAATTGAGTAGTGTTTTTGTTATTAGATATAAAAAAACAATAAATCTAGAAACAAAAACACCAGCACCTGACTAATGTCAGGTTATTTGCTCGTAGTTTTTTGTTACCTAGATTTACTGTCTTTATAATTTGTAAATCTTACTTCGTCTATATTTAATTTTGCTCATAATTAGACGGTTTCTCGTTAATTTGGTTATAGAATTTTTACCAAATGGTAGCGCATTCGAGAAATTCGCGCTAAATATATAATTGTTAAAGATCTTCTATAGTTATTATAGGCGGCTGTAAAAAAAGTGTCAATAACATGTATAATTTAACAATGAACCTTGATTGTATAATAGAAGAATTAAATAAAACAATTCATGAAAAACAACCTAAAGAAATTAGTAGCTCATGGATAGTTAAACATGTCCCTCGTGCTTATAGATATATACATAAAAATATCAGGAATGAAAATGATGAAATAGACTGGGATAGAGTTACTAGTCTATTAGAAAGGAAATTCCAGAAGCTTTGGGTAAGATATAGACGAAAAGTGGTAAAGCCCTATAGAAATAAAAGAGAGGTTACTTTAATTCTTACCAAACACAAGGATAAGCTATATACATTTATTACATCACTTGATAATACAGATTTTGCTTTTCGAGATAAAATCATTATATCGCTTGTTAGGTTGTCTCAAAAAGGTAATATATTAGCACAGCAAGAGTTAGTTGAGTTGCTTAAATTTACAGTTGATGACTGGATTGATCGTTATTATTATCTAAAAAAATGGAGAGGATATACTGATGATGTAGAAGATAAAATAAAAGGTTGTATACGTTGTTATAGGTACACAGGTTCTTTTCTTGGATATTTATATAAAACATTAGAATATTCAGGAAGAGGTATTGCTCCTGTTAGTAAATATTCTTTTAATGATACAGTGCTGGATGGCACGAAAACAAGAATGGATTATTTTGTAGTAGAAAGTGACATAAACATGTAACTTTATATATCGATTATGTGTCACTTTTGTCACTTTTTAAAAAAATAAGGTGCACGAGGATCCTTTGACTTTAATCTAGAAATTACTTAGAATAGCTTTATGGGCATTGCATCCTAGTGGTTCCAGCACGATGTAGCCCGCCAATTTTCACTTTTTGTAAAATCGTAAGATGTTGCCTCGGCGCAAAGCGCCTCGGCATGGTATTTTTCCGCTATAATCCAAGGTTTTTTGAAGTCCAAGATAAGCGTGCGGTCGGCAATGCGGAAGTTCGAACCAATCTTTTTTAGAAAATCCCGAA
>CAZGZH010000513.1:0-1551 GCA_964529645.1 uncultured Flavobacteriaceae bacterium | reverse complement strand
CAGGAACAGTTGTTTCTATTAATGAAATTGAAAAATTATGTCAAGCGTTTGCTGGGCTTGTAATTGTTGATGAGGCTTATATAGACTTTAGTGAGCAGGCATCAGCTTTAAGCCTTTTAAAAAATTATCCAAATCTCATCGTTATTCAGACTTTATCAAAAGCTTGGGGATTGGCAGGTGTACGTATAGGTTTGGCAATGGCTTCGCTTGAAATTATCACTATTTTAAACAAAATTAAACCGCCTTATAACGTCAGTAGCGCTAATGCGAAGGCTGCATTGCTAAGATTAGAAAATGGAAAAGCTTATAAGAAGGAATTGCAGCTAATCAAATCGCAAAAAGCGCAATTAATAAAAGCATTAAATGATATAAAACAAGTTGTTAAAATCTATAAGAGTGATGCCAATTTTTTGTTGGTACGATTTAAAAACAGCACTCAATTATTTACCTATCTAAAAGCTAAAAATATTATTGTCCGTGACCGTTCACGAGAATTAAATTGCGAGAATTGTCTGCGATTGACAGTCGGAACACCAGAAGAAAATACAAAATTAATTGAAGCTATAAAAACCTTTGAATTATGAAAAAAGTACTATTTATTGACCGAGATGGCACATTAATCCTTGAGCCAGTAGATGAACAAGTTGATAGTTTTGAAAAATTAGCCTTTTATCCAGAGGTATTTTATTATCTCAAAAAAATTGTAACTGAACTCGATTTCGAGTTGGTTATGGTTACCAATCAAGACGGATTGGGCACAGAAGCTTATCCCGAAAAGGATTTTTGGCCTACACAAAACTTTATGATTAAAGCCTTTAAAAGCGAAGGGATTGTTTTTGATGCGGTTGTCATCGATAAAACTTTTGCCAAAGACAATGCCCCAACACGTAAACCCAAAACAGGCTTGTTAAAAAAGTACTTTTCTGAAAATTACGATTTAGAAAACAGCGTTGTGATTGGCGATAGATTAACCGATATGCAATTGGCACAGAACTTGGGTTCAAAAGGGGTTTTGTTAAACTATCAAGTAGGCTTGATGGATGATGTTTCAGAAGTAAATGACAAATTAGAGTTGAGCATTGTATTAAAAACTAAAGACTGGAAAGCTATTTATACTTTGCTAAAAACCAATATTCGTTCGACAACAGTTAGTCGAAAAACGAAAGAAACAGACATTAATATTTATTTAAATGCCGATGGTACAGGAGTGAACAAGATTAATACAGGACTTGGCTTTTTTGATCATATGCTCGCACAAATTGCCAAACATGCACAAGTAGATTTAAACATCAGTGTTAAAGGCGATTTAAATGTTGACGAACATCATACAATTGAGGATACGGCTATTGTTTTAGGTCAGGCTTTTTATAAAGTTTTACAAGACAAAACAGGTATGAATCGCTATGGATTTATGTTACCTATGGACGATTGTTTGGCACAAGTGGCTCTAGATTTTGGAGTCAGAAATTGGTTAGTTTGGGAGGCTGATTTTAAACGTGAAAAAGTTGGCGTCATGCTAACTGAATTGTTTATGCACTTTTTGAATTGGTA
>CAZGZH010000512.1:0-1555 GCA_964529645.1 uncultured Flavobacteriaceae bacterium | reverse complement strand
GTGAGCAAAGGCAACAAGTAGGATGCTTGGTGCATAAGCGTATTGCGATCTAATCTTTCGTAAGAATCTTGTGCTGTATGATAATCGAAATGATCACCTATAAAAGCAAAATTAAAGCCATTAATATTAGCATCTTGTCTAAAAACGGTTAAATCGGTATCGTTGGGTAGCATTTTATAAATACTGTACATCAACGAATTGGCGACAGGATATTTGGGATGGGCTTTTACAAATTCTTTTATGAGCTTTGCATTGCCCCCATTGGTTTCTAGCAACATATAACTTGGGCCGCCGCTACCACGTGCTTCAAAATTCAAAACCAATCCCACATTTTTAGCCCATGGATGGTGGTTTACAAAGGCGTCAGCCCCATTCAGCCCTATTTCTTCGGCATCGGTAATTAGAATAATAACATCGTTTTTAGGTTTGGGATTTGAAGCTAAAAAAGTACGTACGCCCTCTAAAATGGTTACCACACCGCTACCCGCATCGCTCGCCCCTAAGGACGAATGCGGATTAGAATCGTAATGTGTTAAAAGTAAGAGGGCCTTACCTTGACCCGTTCCTTTTATTTTAGCTAAAATATTATGCGTTTCTGTAGCACTATGCCATTTTTTATTAATGCCTAATTGTTCTTGAATAGTAACTTCTAAACCTAATTTTTTGAGTTGAGAAGCAATATAATCGCGAACTTCTTTATGAGCTGGCGCCCCTACATAATGACGTTTTTTTGTTATTTCTTTAAGCTGCACTAATGCTTTTTCTTGCGAGAAAGAAGTGTCATTAATTTTAAAAATTTCCTTTTCGGAAGGCATTAAAGTATAAAAACTAAAGTAAACACCCAATACTAAAACAGCAAAGGCAATAAGACTGTTGTATTTTTTAAAAGGAGCAGACATGAGGCGGTAAATTTGCGTGTTAAATAAAAAATGATTGTTTTGTGCCGACTAATTTACTACATTTACGGGTAAAATGTGTGTATTATGATGAAATCTAAAAATTACAGAGGCCAACAAGGCAATCAGCAAAAAGAAGACAGTCCTATTTCAGTAAAAAATTATATGACAACCAAACTCATCACATTTAAACGCAAACAAAGCGTAATAGAAGTGATGCAAACCTTAATTGATAATAGTATATCGGGTGCGCCTGTGGTAAATAAAAATAATGAGTTATTAGGGCTCATTTCTGAGGGTGACTGTATGAAACAAATTTCTGAAAGTCGTTACTACAATATACCCATGGCAGGGGCTACCGTAGAAAAATTTATGGTAACAGATGTAGAAACCATTACAGACGATTTAAGCATTTTTGATGTAGCTTCTAAATTTTACAAAAGCCACAGAAAGCGTTTTCCCGTGGTTAAAGACGGTAAGCTCATTGGGCAAATAAGTCGCCGCGATGTGCTTAAAGCCGCTTTAGAAATTGAAGCAAATCACTGGTAGTGTTCAGTGAGCAGTCCCAATAGCTATCGGGAGCAGTGTTCAGTACGCAGTTGGCTGTACGTCCCTGCTATAGGTTGACCATAAAAGTCAATTTATATGAAAACAAATTT
>CAZGZH010000511.1:0-1559 GCA_964529645.1 uncultured Flavobacteriaceae bacterium | reverse complement strand
TAGAGCACCTGCCTTACAAGCAGGGGGTCACAGGTTCGAGTCCTGTAGGCCCCACAGAAAAATAATTAGAAACAACGTCAAAAAGTTTTTACTGTAAAGAATGGAAGAATATTTCGTATGTATTATTCGATCAGAAACATGAAAAAACTACATCGGTCAAACAAAGAATCTTGAAGAAAGAATAACACGCCACAACTCGGGCAGGTCAACCTATACAAAAAACAAAGGGAAGTGGGAGCTAATAGTTGCTGCAAAAGTAAACACACGCACGAAAGCAATGACGTTGGAATGCAAATTAAAAAAGATGAAAAACTCGAAAAAAGCAATAGCTTATATAGAGAAATTAAATAGTTTTAATAAATAATAGTAACTGCCTATCCTCTTGAAAAACTAATTCGGTAATTAGAGCGTCCCGACTGATAAGTCGGGAGGGTCACAGGTTCGAGTCCTGTAGGCCCCACTCTTTAATTTGTTGTAATAAAATGACTTACAACTCATTTAGATATTCCTAAATTTTTAAAATCTGCTACAATTGTAGCAGATTTGCCCCGAATTTGCCCTTCCACCTATTTTTTATACATGATAATAGTGAGACGAAGCGACCGAATGAGACGGTGTGAAGCGCCATACAAATGTGCGGCGAAGGGGAGAAGCGTACTTGGCGCGACGCTGGCGTGACAGAAATAATTATCAATAATTTGGATTTTTATAAAAATACTCATAAGTTACTTTTAAGAGAAGAGGAAATTAGAGATTGATTAAAAATAAAAGTAAAAAATTAGGAGAAACAAATAATTTTATAACATATAGTCCCAATATACGCAGCACAAAATAACCGTAAATATACTGGATATACGCATTGCGTATGTTGGGGTGTTAGGCAAAATAGAAAAACACGAAGATTAAAATAATAAACATATGGACAGAATTATTATTTTTTTGACTTTGAGCATACTAATAATATTTGTTTCTTGGAGAACAATATTTAACATTAAAAGTCATGGCTTTTATAGATTTTTTAGTTGGGAGTGTATAGCATGGCTTTTTGCCACCAACTATAAATACTGGTTTGAATATCCTTTTTCCATAAATCAAATTTTTTCATGGATTTTTTTGATTATATCTGGTTATCTGGTTATTATGGGAGTTATACTTATTAAAAAAAATGGAAAACCAAAAGTAAACCGAAACCAAAAGACACTTTACCAATTTGAACAAACTACTGAATTAATAAACAAAGGGATTTTTAAATATATTAGACATCCACTTTATTCCTCATTACTTTTTTTAACTTGGGGGATTTGTTTAAAGAATCCCTCGATTGAATTAATACTTATATCCATACTTTCAACGATATTCCTTTACCTGACAGCTATTTTTGATGAGAAAGAATGTATTGATTTCTTTGGGGATCAGTATATTGAATACATGAAAAAAAGTAAAAGGTTTATACCATACATAATATAAATAAACAACTTTGCCTAACAAAAAATATAGTGCATGCCCAGCGATTCAGGGAAAAATAAAACAATCAGTTAAGAAAACCTCAAAATTGGTTT
>CAZGZH010000510.1:0-1561 GCA_964529645.1 uncultured Flavobacteriaceae bacterium | reverse complement strand
AGTAATAATGTAACGAATAGTTATATTTTACTACTTACAAATTATTAAAATCAATTTATGAATTCATTATTAAAAGTAGAAAATGTCGTAAAAGTTTATGGCGACTATCGGGCGCTAAACAAAATCTCAATAGACGTTCCTAAAGAGAGTATATTTGGCTTATTAGGACCCAATGGTGCAGGTAAAACGACATTAATCCGCATTATAAATCAGATTACAGGACCAGATGAGGGCAACATTTATTTAGATGGCGAGAAATTAAAGCCCAATCATATTGCCTCAATTGGTTACCTTCCCGAAGAGCGTGGTTTGTATAAAAACATGAAAGTGGGCGAGCAGGCTATTTATCTGGCACAACTTAAAGGCATGTCAAAAGCCGATGCCAAAGCCAAACTTAAAATGTGGTTTGATAAATTTGATATTGGCGATTGGTGGGGTAAAAAAGTACAAGAACTCTCAAAAGGAATGGCGCAAAAAGTACAATTTGTGGTGACCGTTTTACACGAGCCCAAATTGTTGATATTTGATGAACCCTTTAGTGGCTTTGACCCAATTAACGCTAATATAATTCGCGATGAGATTTTAGCTTTACGCGATAAAGGAGCGACCATAATATTTTCTACACACCGAATGGAAAGCGTAGAAGAGGTGTGCGACCATATTGCACTGATAAATAAAGCGAATAAATTGTTAGAAGGAAAATTGGTAGATATAAAAAAACAATACAAAACCAACACTTTTGAAGTAGGATTGGTAGCCGATAATTTAGAGGCCTTAGAAGCAGAAATTGCTTCTAAGTTTACGGTAAAACCAGCCGAATTTAAATCACTAAACCACGATTTAAAACTCAACATTAGATTGTCTGAAAAAGATTCTTCAAACGATTTATTACATTATTTAAGCTCGAAAGCTTCTATAAATCACTTTGTAGAACTGGTGCCTAGCGCCAATGATATTTTTATTCAAGCCATAAACAATAACAAAAATGTATAAACTTAAACTTATTATAAAACGCGAATTTTTATCTAAGGTAAAAAACAAGTCATTTATTGTTATGACTATTTTAAGTCCTATAATAATGGTGGCTATGATTGCCTTAATTGCTTATTTGAATATCAAGAATAGTGAAGAGGTACGCAACATTGCTTATATAGATAATTCAGGTGTTTTCACAAAAATATTTAAAGATACCAAAACAACTAAATACATAAAATTAAAAGACTTATCCTTAAAAGAAGCCAAAGTCAAAGCGGTTAAATCAGAGTATTACGGTTTGGTTTTTATACCTAAACAAGACAGTTTAGATTTATTGGCAAAAAGTATTTCTTTTTATGGAGAGGGTTCGCCAAGCTTAAATTTAATTAGCAATTTAGAAGGTAAATTCCAACGTAAAATACGCGATCTTAAAATTAAAAAATTGGGTTTTGATATCGCAAAAATAAAAGCAGCCAATACAAATGTTGAAATAAATACCGAAAAGTACAGTGGCGAAAAAGCCTCTAAAATTGGCAGTATTTTAAAAATGGTGGCCGGAGGCGGGTTTGGATATTTAATTTTTATG
>CAZGZH010000509.1:0-1562 GCA_964529645.1 uncultured Flavobacteriaceae bacterium | reverse complement strand
TTATATTTTTATTAAGTTATGATGTTTTTTAGGTGTTAGCTTTTCAAGTATTCCGTTTTTAGATATTTGTTTACCATCAGCGACATATAAACCTTTTAATAAACATTCAATGGCAAAACCTTCAAGAAGTAATACTTGATCGATAAAATTTATTGATATCGGCGTTATTCCGCTAGTCTTTTTTTCTAAATCAGAAATAGTATTTTTGTAAATTTCAAATAGCCTTTTTGCTGCTAAATGGAGTGAGCGAGTTTTTATAAACCAAGACTTTGAATTATTAGCTATTTTATCGAAATCATCTCTTTGTTGTTGATCTGTTAAAATATTTTTCATTTTTAGGAATAGCTACCTTTAAAAATCCAAATATATAGTTACTACACCTGGATGTTGTGCGGGGAGCGTGGGATGAAATTGGAACTTTTTCTTTCGATAAAGTAAAGCCTATATATTTTTATTTTTTATATAATGAAGAACTAATAATGACAAATCCTATTCCAGATAAGATAGATGCTATGTCATAAACTAAAACTCTGCCATCATCAATGATATTAAGTAGACCATTTAATATAAGAAGAATGGCTACTATCATTAAAGGTTTTTTTGATAATTTTTTCATATTAATACCCCTTAATTTAATCATATCACAACTTGATTTAGGACTATATATTTGGCGGGGAGAATGGGATTCTCACCACATCTGTTAGCATCGTTATTTTAGCTTACATTTGAGTTGTTACGAAGCTCTGAATTAATTGTTATCTTTTCTAACAATAATCTGAGCCATTTTTTCTTCTTTATCAATTGTAACGCTAATAGTGTATCCATCAATACTTCCGGTAATCATGCCTGTCATCTCGATTCCAGAAACCTTCCAACCAACATCTTTTAAATCTTGACTATAAGAAGCAAAAGCATCATCAGATACCTGATTAAACTCAACAATCCAAGAACCCATTCCTTCTTCTCCAGAAACAAATTCTCCATGTTCAAACTCAGGAACCACTGATGGCATGTCAGACCAGCTAATACTCGAATCATTATCAGCAACTATGTCTTCATCTGTTTGGTTCCATACAGAATCAGGATCATTTGAAGCATCGCAGTTTTGTTTGCATTTATCTACTTCACCACCCCATTCATCACACTGCTGATAGCACTCTGCCAGAGCAGTATCTTTGACTTGAGAAACATCTTTATTACTGTCACTTGTTACATCATTATTTTTGGTACATGCAGAAAATAAAACTGCTGAGCCAATTAAGACGGGTAAAACTAATAGCATTGATTTCTTTATTTTCATAGTTTTCCTTTACTTTAAATTTTACTAATTAATAAAGTTCCAGATATTTTTAAATTATCCTTGTCTTTTTCAGTCCAACTAAACTCGATCTTTTTGCTAATATCTTTTAAATCAACCACGATATTTTTTTGCATTTTTTCCATAGATGGAACTGCGATAAATAGATTGGGATTACTTGGATAGCTAAATACACCCTCAAAGTTGATTAGTATTTTTTTATCTTTAATTGTTGCTAGTAAGGTCGCTTTTTTATTTAGTTCTA
>CAZGZH010000508.1:0-1571 GCA_964529645.1 uncultured Flavobacteriaceae bacterium | reverse complement strand
TAGGTTCAACACTTTGATTGCCTACTGTTACTACCGTAATTGTAGCACCTTGCTTTTCTTTAAACCAAATAGCACGTGTTAAAGCGTATTCGTCGTGTGGATTGATGACAAACTGTACGCCAGTTGTGTCAAATTTAGTATCTCCTTCTGTAAAATTAATCTTAGAAGTGGTGTCTGGTACGTGACTAATACATACTAATATTTTCATTTTTTCGGATTTATTGTTATTAAGTCGGATTTATAAAATTCAGGTTACGAAGTTAAAACTTTTTTTTGAAATTATTATGCACGCATAATAAATATTTTATTAAAGTTTTAAGTCTAACGAAGGATAAGTTTTTTTGTAATTGTAGCCTTATTAGTTTTTATTTTTATAAAATAAAGACCTTTATTTAATTTAGAAATATCAATTTTTTTGTTATTTCTGTTCTCTGAAAAGAGTTGTTTGCCGTTTATGTCAAAAATTGAGATATTGAAAATCACAATATTATTTGTTTCTATTTCAATATAATCTTGTGCAGGATTGGGATAGATTTTAACCAATTCTCCAAGATTTAGTTTTGCAACATTTAAAACATTTTTAGTAAAAAATAGTTTTTCGTTTACATCATCTCCCCATAGCCATAAGCCTTTTAGGTCTGCTGTAATTTCATAGAATACCTTGTTATTAGTAGTACTTGAATCTAAAAGAGGATTGACAATAAATAAAAAACGTTCTTCTTGCGTAGAAGCTGTGGGGCACACGGTAAGGGTTGTGCCACCATTAGTTATTTCTAGATATGTATCGGTGTAATTATAATAACCACCAATACCATTACAATACAAACCACCATTCATATCTAATTGATTTGTATTATTATTTAAAGTGAATTCTAAAGTTGGAGGATTAAAACTACCACCACCCACAACATCTAATTCTAAATCTTCTTGAACCCCATTTACCCAAAAATATTCGAGTGTAAAAGTACTGCCATCAAAAAAAGGAATATTGTCAACCGTTGTTAAAGCAGTTGTATACGATGTGTTTTTATATGTAAAAGCAAATAAAAGAAATAAGGTAAAGGTTAATAAAAAAGACTTTTTCAAAATAAAATTTCTTCGCTTGTCCATAAATAGTTTAAAGTCATAAAAGTATATAAAAAAATTGTTAAATTTTTTTAAAATGATTTTAAATTTTTCTTAACTATTTTTGCTATTAATTTTTCTATTTTTGCCGTTCAAAATTAAAAGACTATGCGTACAATTCAGTTTAGAGAGGCTATAGCCGAGGCCATGAGCGAAGAAATGCGTCGCGATGAAAGTATTTATCTTTTAGGCGAAGAGGTAGCCGAATACAATGGGGCGTACAAAGCTTCAAAGGGGATGTTAGATGAATTTGGCGCAAAACGCGTGATTGATACACCCATAGCCGAATCGGGTTTTACAGGTATTGCTATTGGTTCTGCTATGAATGGCAACCGTCCTATAGTAGAATATATGACCTTTAATTTTTCGCTTGTTGCGATAGATCAGATTATAAATAATGCTGCTAAAATGCGTCAAATGAGTGGCGGACAGTTTAATATACCTAT
>CAZGZH010000507.1:0-1577 GCA_964529645.1 uncultured Flavobacteriaceae bacterium | reverse complement strand
CCATCAAACGATGGCAGTCATCAGGTTTAACAGGCCTGAAGATAAGTCCTGAAAGGTGTTTGGACGCTATTGTGTCCCTATGATAGCAAGGTACTGTCACTCAATTTCGAAGCTGGTATAGGTACGTCTATAAATTATTTTTTAATATGTAAAAAAACTTCGTTTTTTTTGAACGGGAGTATTTTATACTCTTGACATTGTCCTTTTAAAAGGTGTTATGCATAAAATACCGAAAACTATAGATTTAGAGTTTGGTTTTTTAATAATTCGTTTATTCTGTTTTTTAGTTCATGATCATATTTCGAATTTAATAAATCTGGTGCAATAGAATTTATGTTCACTCTTTTATACTTATGTATTGATAGTTTTGTAAATAGTCCAGGTCCTAAAATATCTTGGATTCGGTTATTTTCGACAAGAATATATCTTTCATTTTTTGAAATATATCGAGTAGAAAAAATTAACATTATCGTATACACAACTACAAAAACAACAAAAGCGATTGACTCAAAGGAAGAGCTGTCAAAATTATAAATTACAAATATCACCATTACAACATAAAACGGAATTAGTAGTTTTTTTTCATTTATAACATCAAAAAGTGTAACTCTCCAATTCCAAAAACTGTCTTTCTGAAATTCTCTTTTGGAATTTATATGCTGTTTATGCTCTAAGAATTTAATTTTTTTTTCATCCAAATTATAATTGCTGCATGTATTTCTAAAACTTGGCTTCTCATTTGTCAACTTACAAAGTATGCCCCGTGAAACATCAAGGTTATAGTTTCTACAATGATTGCACCATTTATCGTAATCAATTTTCATTATTTCTCTTTATGCATAACGACAAGCTCAAGTGATTGACCGCTGCATGAACTTCAATGTGAAAATCAGCCTCCGGCGGTTAATTTACCTGCAGCGCATGTTAGCAACACGGTTTAACTTAAGCTGTTTTTTTTAATTCCTGGTCTATTTTTTCTTTTAAAAATTTTTTAATCAAAGACTCGTATGGAACATCTCTTTTATTGGCAAGCATCCGTAGCTCCTCCAACAAGAACTCGGGTAACCGAAGTGATATGGTTTTAGTTGATGGCTTAAGTTTTGAGAAGAACATAGGTTTTGATTTACGCCAATTTATGTATTCTAAAGAATCCTTTTCAGCCCAAAAGTTTCTTTCTCCATCTTCGTTACTAAATTTAGGAATATTTTTTAATTTGCTCATAATACACACCCTTTTCTTTTTTATTCATATCTCGTGCTGAGACAACCCGAATAATATCTTTTCTAATTGTGAAGACAACGAATAAAAATCCGGAAGAATCGGTTTGACCAAGTAAATACCATCTCTTTTCTATAGCTGAATGTTCAATATCATCAGAAATTATAAGCGGAATATTGAAAAAGACTTGTTCACATTCATTTCGGGTAACGGTTAGGCTATGAGTAGTTGCTTGGGTTAGCACTTAAGGTTGCTAGTACACACCAAACTGAAAATTCGCTAAGATTTTTCAGAGTAGGCGAGAACTAGCAATTACTTATAGCCATTGTTGTGGTGACGTTTTTACTTTTTCGGTTCAT
>CAZGZH010000506.1:0-1581 GCA_964529645.1 uncultured Flavobacteriaceae bacterium | reverse complement strand
TTCTATGTACCTAGACATTACAATTATCATTTGACGCATACCAAATGTAAAGATACCCGATGCTATAACAGCGGCAATTATTAAAAGGATATTGACAAATAATTGATGTTTTACTTCTATCAAATCAGTAATTTCACCTTTTTGATACAGCTCTACAGCTTTTAAAGACTTGCCTATTAAATGGGGAGTTACTAAAGCAAAAAACTTAGCTATAATACTGCAAATTATACCAAAAGCTAATCGGTAGCGGTATTTAAAAAAGTATTTATTTAAATATTTTAGGGCTTTCAAATCAGTTTTATAAAATAAGGAAATACGCCATTTATTGGAAGTGCAAGATACAGGATTAGTCTTAATTTTTTATAATCAAAATTAAAAAGATAGAATTCAAATTATTGTTTATTTTTGCAGCGCAAAAGTTTGGTGCTTTTTGCCTATTAATTAACGTTCTTGTCAACAAAGTATGATCAATAGAAGACATATCAGAATTAAAGTAATGCAATCTTTTTACGCGTTACAGCAATCCCAAAATCAGGATTTAAAATCAGAAGAAAAATTTTTACTAGAAAACATTTACAAATTACAAGATTTGTTTGTGTTGATGCTGACTTTATTAGTAGAAATAAAAAATGAAGAGGCACGTATTGCAGAGATTTCTAAAAAGAAACATCTAGCAACAGAGAGTGATTTAAATCCCAATCAAAAATTCATAAACAACAAAGTTTTTTTAAGTATAGAAAATAGTCCTTCTATTTTGGCTTATAAAAACGATAGAAAGTTAACTTTATGGCAAGAGAGTAATGAGTTTGTAAAAATTCTTTTAAAAGAAATATTAGAAAGTGATTTTTATAAAAAATACATGGAAACCACTCAAAATAATTTAAAAGAAGACAAGCAATTTGTTGAAGATATTTACACACATATTATTGCCGAAAATGAAAAATTATACGATTTTATTGAAGATACAAACATCGGTTGGGTTGATGATTTTCCTTTTGTAAATACATGGTTATTAAAAGCTATCAATAATTTATATAAAGAAAAGCCTTTTAAATTAGCTCCTTTGTTTAAAGACGAGGACGATGAAAATTTTGTATTAGATTTATTTAAAAAAGTAGCTTTAAATCATACAGAATTCGCCAAAGATATCGAAGCAAAAACACCTAATTGGGACAGTGATAGAATTGCAGAAATTGACCTTATCTTGATAAAAATGGCCTTGATAGAGTTTATTTATTTTCCATTAATTCCAACAAAGGTTTCTATAAATGAATATTTAGAAATAGCCAAAGATTATTCTACAGAAAAGAGTAGTGTGTTTGTAAATGGTGTTTTAGATAAATTATTACGCGAATATGAAAAAGCAAACAAAATTAAAAAAGTTGGCAGGGGCTTACTTTAAATTTATATTTTTGTATTTTAATTTATAAAATTTACGTTATGAAAAAAATTTATATTTTATTTTTTTTAAGTTCGGTTCTTCTTGTATCATGTAAAGAAAATGCCGCTTCAAAAATTAAAACAGATAACTTGGTAAAAGCAGAACAAAGAGATGCTAAAATAGCTACAGAAGTACCAATT
>CAZGZH010000505.1:0-1585 GCA_964529645.1 uncultured Flavobacteriaceae bacterium | reverse complement strand
TGGCTATAAAAATGGAAAACCTAGCCAAATTACAAATGGGTTATTTAGGTATTGATGTTATTGTGGGATTTCCTGGGGAAACCGACGCTCATTTTTTAGAAACATATAATTTTTTAAACGCCTTAAACATTTCGTATTTACACGTCTTTACCTATTCAGAGCGTCCTAATACCGAAGCCGTTTTAATGGACGGCATTGTGCCTTTAAAAGTCCGTCATAAACGCAGTAAAATGTTGCGTGGCTTATCGGTTAAAAAACGACGTGCTTTTTACGAAACACAGATAGACAACGCCTTAAACGTATTGCTTGAAAGCGATAATAAGGATGGTTTTATGCACGGATTTACAGAAAATTACGTCAAAGTTAAAACGCCTTTTAACAAAGCTTTAGTTAACACAATCCAAAAAGTAAAACTTAGAGAAATTGATACTGATGGCCTTGTTTTATATGATGTTATTACAGAAAATATTACTGACAAAAAACTAAATACAATAAATGTGTAATGTCTCAAAAAAAGACACATATCTATTTTATGCCTGGACTAGGGGCAAGTTCAAAAATATTTGAACACCTAAATCTCACCTCAGATAAATACAGTCTTCACTATTTAGAATGGCTAATACCAAACAACCGTAACGAAGATATTTTGGCTTATGCTAAACGCCTTTCACAGGAAGTAACAGAGCCCAATCCTGTATTAATAGGGGTGTCATTTGGCGGTATTATGGTTCAAGAAATGGCGCGCATACTTAAAACCGATAAGGTGATTATTATTTCGAGTGTTAAAAGCCACAGCGAATTACCTAAAGGCATGCAGATTGCCAAAGCTACTGGGATTTACAAGTTATTCCCAAGTCAATATTTAGACAGTTTAGGGGGCTTTGCTAAAGAATATTTGGGTAAAAAAGTCAAAAAACGCATCGCATTATACGAAAAATACCAAACTGTTTTAAATCCCAAATATCTAAACTGGGCTTTTAAAACCATTCTGCATTGGCAAAAAAATTATAAAACAATTAACCTGTATCACATTCACGGTGAAGCCGATAAAATATTTCCTGTAAAAAATATCAGCAATTATATCCCTATTAAAAAAGGGACACATATAATGATTTTAAATAAGGCTAAAGAAATTAGCAAAATCTTAGAAGAAATCATTTGAACTTTTATATTTTTAAACTTTACTAAAAGTAAAATTATAGTGCCTCTATGACTATTGAAAAAACGCCTTTAAAAGACCTTCTAATTTTAAAACCCCAAGTATTTAAAGACACTAGAGGGTATTTTTTAGAAAGCTATAATAAAGAAAAATTGGCGACGTATATTAATGACAATTTTGTTCAAGACAACGAATCTTGTTCTCAAAAAGGCGTACTCCGTGGCCTACATTTTCAAAATCCACCTTTTACACAAGCCAAATTAATACGCGTTGTTAAAGGGGCTATTTTAGATGTTGTGGTAGATATCAGAAAAGAGTCTGAAACTTTTGGTCAGCATTACAAAATTACATTGAATGAAGACAATAAATACCAATTTTACGTACCAAAAGGATTTGCGCATGGCTTTGTGTGTTTAGAAGATGGTA
>CAZGZH010000504.1:0-1590 GCA_964529645.1 uncultured Flavobacteriaceae bacterium | reverse complement strand
GTAATTTTTCTAAGCGTGCCGATGGTAATCCCAATACGCATGCTTTTGTAGCCTCACCAGAAATGGTAGCTGCTGTGGCTATTTCAGGTCGTTTAGATTTTAATCCGTTGACGGATAAACTGATTAATAAAGATGGCGAAGAAGTCATGTTAGAAGAACCCACAGGGTTTGAATTACCACCCAAAGGATTTGATGTTAAAGATCCTGGTTTTGTAGCGCCTATGGCAGATGGTTCAGGTGTTGAAATTGTTGTAAAATCTGATTCTCAACGATTACAATTATTAACACCTTTTACGCCCATAGGAAATACTTTAAAAGGTGCAAAATTATTGATAAAAGCCCAAGGAAAATGCACAACAGATCATATATCTATGGCAGGTCCCTGGTTGCGATTCCGTGGTCATTTAGATAATATTTCTAATAACTGTTTAATTGGCGCTGTAAACGCTTTTGGCGGGGCCACTAACAAAATTAAAAACCAATTAACTGGGACGTTTGGTACTGTACCAGACACAGCCCGCGCTTATAAAAAAGCAGGTATTTATACTGTAGTAGTAGGCGATCAAAATTATGGCGAAGGTTCATCACGTGAACATGCCGCTATGGAGCCGCGTCATTTAGGTGTCGCCGCTGTTATTGTAAAATCATTTGCAAGAATTCACGAAACTAACCTTAAAAAACAAGGTATGTTGGGCTTGACTTTTGCCAATGAAGCCGATTATGACCTTATTCAAGAAGACGACACTTTTAACTTTTTAGATTTAGATGCTTTTGCACCAGGCAAACAATTGACTTTAGAAGTTGTTCATGCTGATGGCAGTAAAGACGTCATTAAATTAAATCATACATATAACGCTGGTCAAATTGAGTGGTATAAAGAGGGTTCTGCTTTGAATTTGATAAAAAAACAAAATGCTTAATATAAAATAAAGCCCTTTTAAAAGAGGGCTTTTATTTTATATCTAAATTGTAAGAAATTAGTAAATTGCCTACTAATTTTATGAATTTAATGATAAAATTTATAATGAAATTGAATAAGAAAATGTTATCCAATATACTATTCATAATTTTAGTAGCAGCTTTACTTTATCCAAGTTCTCGTGCTTTTATATTGAGACAACTCGCTTTTGCCCCATCGGTTAGGGCTGAAGCCAAGAGCCCGACTTTAGAAGACTACAACTGGCAACTAAAAGGTTTAAATACAGCGAATATAAACTTTAAATCTTTAAAAAATAAAGTTGTTTTTGTAAATTTTTGGGCCACTTGGTGTCCGCCTTGTCGTGCTGAAATGCCTTTAATTCAAGAACTTTATAAGGTCTATAAGGATAAAGTTAGCTTTGTATTTGTAACATCAGATAATGCCCAAAAAGTAACCGCTTATTACAAAGAACACAGTTTAGATTTCCCTACTTATAATATGTACAGTAAAGAACCCGATTTATTTGTAACACGCAGTATTCCGGCTACTTATATTGTAAGTAAAAAAGGAAAGGTAGTGGTTTCTACCACAGGGGCTGCCAATTGGAACAGTAAAAAAGTTAGAAGACTTGTAGATAAGCTTTTGGCTGAATAATATTTATAATAGTCTAT
>CAZGZH010000503.1:0-1590 GCA_964529645.1 uncultured Flavobacteriaceae bacterium | reverse complement strand
ACGTCAGGCTATTACAAACCCAACAAAAACGGTTTATTCTATCAAACGTTTTATGGGGAATAAATTTTCTGAAGACAAAGAAGAAATTGCACGCGTACCTTATAAAGTGGTAAAGGGTGATAACAATACGCCTCGTGTAGATATTGATGGTCGCTTGTATTCTCCTCAAGAAATATCAGCAATGATATTACAAAAAATGAAAAAAACAGCCGAAGATTATTTGGGTCAAGATGTAAGTGAGGCCGTTATTACGGTTCCCGCTTATTTTAACGATGCCCAACGTCAAGCAACAAAAGAAGCTGGCGAAATAGCTGGTTTAAAAGTGAGCAGAATTATAAACGAACCAACAGCTGCCGCTTTGGCTTACGGTATTGATAAAAAAGGAAAAGACGAAAAAATTGCTGTTTACGATTTAGGGGGAGGTACTTTTGACATTTCTATCCTTGAAGTAGGCGATGGCGTTTTTGAAGTATTATCAACAAATGGCGATACCCATTTAGGTGGAGATGATTTTGACCAAGTTATTATAGATTGGTTAGCTGATGAATTTAACAAAGACGAAAGTATTGACTTACGTAAAGACCCAATGGCTTTACAACGTTTAAAAGAAGCGGCTGAAAAAGCTAAAGTTGAATTGTCGTCTAGTACACAAACCGAAATAAATTTACCTTATGTTACTGCTACAGCTAGTGGCCCAAAACACTTGGTAAAAACTTTGAGTCGTGCCAAATTCGAACAGTTATCAGAAAGCTTAATAAAACGCTCTATGGAGCCTGTTAAAAAAGCTTTAAAAGATGCCGATTTAAGTATTGGTGATATTGATGAAGTAATTTTAGTGGGTGGTTCTACACGTATGCCAGTCATTCAAGAAGAAGTAAAAAAATTCTTTAATAAAGAACCGCATAAAGGCGTTAATCCTGATGAAGTTGTGGCCATTGGCGCAGCTATTCAAGGCGGTGTTTTAACGGGCGATGTAAAAGATGTATTGTTGTTAGACGTTACGCCTTTATCTTTAGGTATTGAAACTATGGGTAATGTAATGACTAAGTTAATTGAAGCCAATACAACTATCCCTACAAAAAAATCACAAATTTTCTCTACAGCAGTAGATAACCAACCATCAGTTGAGATTCACGTTTTACAAGGTGAACGCGCTATGGCTAAAGACAATAAAACCATTGGTAAATTCCATTTAGATGGTTTACCACCAGCACAAAGAGGCGTACCACAAATTGAGGTGACTTTTGACATTGATGCGAATGGTATTATTAAAGTATCTGCTATGGATAAGGCAACAAACAAATCGCAAGAAATCCGTATTGAAGCGTCATCTGGTTTAACCGAAGAGGAAATCAAAAAGATGAAAGCTGAAGCTGAAGCTAATGCTGAGGCCGATAAAAAAGCCAAAGAAACGGCCGATAAAATTAATGGCGCCGATGCTATGATTTTCCAAACAGAAAAACAATTAAAAGAGTTTGGCGAAAAATTATCTGACGATAAGAAAAAACCTATTGAAGACGCTTTAGTTGAATTGAAAAAAGCACACGAATCTAAAGATTTAGCCCAAATTGACGGCGCTATGGAAAAGAT
>CAZGZH010000502.1:0-1594 GCA_964529645.1 uncultured Flavobacteriaceae bacterium | reverse complement strand
ACCCCCATACAAACTAAGATCTCTAGCCCTTACAGCATCGCTAATAATAATTACTATATCAGGTTTCATCAGATATATCCATAGTACTTCAATTTTTCTTTAAGCTCTTTTTCCTCCTCCTCACTCAAAATTTCTTCATCATCATCCATAAAGCCCCTTTCATTATCCCCCCTTTTTTCAAAGTTTCTCTTATTCTTTTCCATTAAGCCTCAATTGAAGATGTATTTATAAATCTTCTGCAAGTGTTAAGTCAGCGCTATAACTTAACATAAAGATTGACTGGCCAATCTTTAATCCCTCGGTGATATCTTTTATTATTAAACCAAACTCTCCAAACTTCTAATTTGCCTTTTATCCAATGCTTAAACTTCGATAAGAGATTAACAAACTCTTCGCATAATGTTCTAATCGTTCTCTCTACCTTGCCTTTATCTTGTGGATAGTATGGGTGAGCAAAGAGCGGCTCAATTCCATTTTCAATGCACCACTTTTTCCATTGTTCTCTAAACTGTCCACCATTGTCCGACAAGATATTTTCTGGTTTAATCTTTAACTTCTGCAAAGCAGAAGTTAATTCATCAGTTGTTGGACAATGATCAAACAACTTCAGCAACAAAATAAATCTAGAATAATCATCAACAACTACAAATATATAATATTTTTTTCCTTCAAACTTGAACTCTTTCAAATCAACTTGCCATAATTCATTTGGATATTTAGCTCTAAAAAATTTCCACTTCTTGTATTTTTTTCTGTAACCATTTATTTTATGTTTTTTTAGAACATTATTTATCGATGTCCTCGATAAATGGAAGTTTTGAACACGAACTTCCATTTCATTTAATTGAAAATCTGGAAGATCCATTAATCCTTGTTGAATCTTTGCAGTTCCCCATTTAAAAGTTAATCTCATGAACAGAATAGCTATCTCAACTTCGACAGTTATCTTGCTATTTTGATTTCTAGGCAAGTCCTCGAAATTTGAATCTTCTTTATTCCAGTACCAAACAGTTTGTCTAGTTACTCCGAAAAAATTCGCCACAAGTTTTATAGACTTCCCCTTCTTTACAAATCTATTCATGAGTTTTCGTTCTTCAGGACTTAGTCTCATGGAACACTGGGCAGGGCAACCTGCCCACCTCTTTTTATTTTTTTAATATCACTAAGTAAACATCCCTTCCGAGATATTCTTTAGGACAATTCACTTTAGCACTGTTCCCGACAGGCACAACCTTCCTCTTAACAAAACCTTCAATCTCTGTTAGTATTAATTTAGTTTTCTTAATTATATTTACTTTATTCATGGATATACTAAGGATATCCTTAGTATATAAATCTTTTGGTCAAATGTTAAGCTAGTTAGTTTACTTTACAAAAAGAGAGAAAGAATATCTCAGCAAGTGATTTTTCCATAATAATCATTTCCAATTATCCAACACGTTGTGTCTTAAAAATTAATTTTCCCTTTGACCTTATTATCACAAATTCATTTATCATATTCAACTTATGTTGAAATTTCATATTCAAAAACCCACAAATAGAGTGTTCTAATAGGCAGGCGTGGAATTTACGTAGTTAACCTTTCTTAACTTGT
>CAZGZH010000501.1:0-1594 GCA_964529645.1 uncultured Flavobacteriaceae bacterium | reverse complement strand
ATTGTTATCGGAGAGAATGTAGTTATATCTCAAAAATCTTACCTCTGTACAGGATTACACGACTACAAAGATAAAACCTTTTCAATTTACTCTAAGCCAGTTACTATAGAAGATGAATGTTGGTTAGCAACAGACGTTTATGTTGCTCCTGGTGTTGTTATAGGTAGAGGAACTGTAGTTGGGGCAAGAAGTAGTGTGTTTAAAAATTTACCTTCAGGTAAAATTTGTTTAGGTAGCCCTGCCAAAATAATTAAAGACAGATAAATATTTGGAAGTTATAGCTAATATATTAAGAAAAGAAAAACTTGTATTTTTAATAAGTATAATTTTTTTTGCAATATTTCCTATTATCCCTGAAAAAATAAAGAGCTTTCCTGTAATATTTCTTTTAGTGACTAAATTTATTTTTGTTTTGTTTGATAAACAATGGCAATTTAAACATAAGCTTTTCTTAATACTATCCTCATTTTTTATTCTTAATTTTTTAAGTATTTTTTATAGTTTAAGTTTCGAATTTCCTTTAAAAAGAATAGAAACATCAATGTCTTTAATTCTTATCCCTTTAGGTTTTGCCGTATTTAAACCACAAGACTTTTTTTTGTTGAAAAAATACCGTAAATATTTTATTGATATTTTTATTATTTCTTCTTGTGTCTTATCTTTAATATTACTACTATATTTTTATAATTTAGGGTTGTTTAGTCATGAAACTTTAAAAGTTAACGCTTTTAGAAAAGCTACTCAAGAAATTCCCATGTTCAATGGACATCCAATATACATTAGTATTTATTTTGCATTGGGAATATTATTTTTAATAGACAAACTAAAAAAATTAATTTTAAGAAATATACTTTTATATTTATTCGGGATTTTAATTCTGGGATGTAGCTTAGTTTTGCTATCAAGCAAAGGAGTTATTATATCGTTATTAATTTCAGTTATATTCTATTTATATTTTCGTATTAAGAATATAGAGCAAAAATATTTATTAATTTCCACAATTTTAGTCACCTCTATATATGGAATATTTTTGAGTCCAACTTTAGAAAGAAGATTTAGAGAATTTACGAAAAAAACTACTTTTACAGAATTTCGAATAAACAACTCAACCAGTATTAGGATTGCCATCTATAATTGCGCTATTAAAACAATTGCAAAAGCTCCAGTTTTAGGGTATGGCTGGGGAGAAGGTAAAACGAATTTGTTAAAGTGTTATAAAAACAAGCAAAAATATTTATATAAAAAAAGATATAATAGTCATAATCAATATTTTAGTAGTGTTATTAATGGGGGTATAATAAACCTTTTATTTTTTCTTTTCTTTTTAGGATATATTTTTAAAAAAGCTAAGAGCACAAAAGATTATATCTTTAGTGTAATAATTATCTTTTATTTTGCCCTATTCTTTTCAGAGAATATTTTAGAACGTCAAACAGGCCTAATATTGTTTATTTATATTTGCTGCCTGTTTACTTTTTCTAATATTAAGTATAAAGAAACGAATAGACTTAAATAGATATCTAGAAGTTAGGGTAAGTAGAGATCGAAAGATCGGAGAGAAGGAAAAGAGCTGGCATCACCACCCCCCCCCCCC
>CAZGZH010000500.1:0-1597 GCA_964529645.1 uncultured Flavobacteriaceae bacterium | reverse complement strand
GAGGTGTTTCATATATTTATGTGACTGTTTTTTGAGACCAAATTTAATGGTCAAAGCTACTCATTTTAGATTATTTTATGTGTCGACTCAATTAAAAATAACAGGAAAAGAATTTGCCAAACCCTTAAAAGATTCTAACTCTGCTTTTAAAGAACCCACAACTAAATCGGCTTTTATTTTTAATGGTATTTTATTTTCGTCATCGCTTACCCAAACTGTCACACTGTTTTGTCCTTTAAAAACACGTCCTGATTCAACAATGGGTTTAAGCATAATTGCTTTTATCTTTCCGAACTTGGTTCTAATAATTTCCTTTCCTAAAAAACGGACTTTAAACTTATTTATTTTTTGATCATAAAATAAATTTACCGTAGTCTCTTCGTTTAGTTTTAAAGATGATAAATCGGTATTTCTAAGATAGTACATAGACGAAATCATATCTTGAATACCTTTTGGGATTGAATAAATCTTCGAAGTTTTGTGTTTGTAATTTTCTACGCGTGCCTGTAGCGTCGTATGGTTAAAAATAATATCCTTTTTTTTAGTGTAACCCCCTTCATCAACGCGTCTTATAAAATAATTGGGATACAAGGTATTTTTATCGACAATAGTTTGATACACATCTTCTACTTTAAAAAAGAGCTTTACCATACCTGTTGTCCAACCTTTTCCTTTTATAAAGTAATTTGGTTGGTTATTATAAATAGTGTCTTGTACTTCTAAGGTTGCATAACCTGCATTAATAATACCGTATCTCAGTTTGTATTTAAACCACTCGCCCGTTTTAAACGCCCCGTGATTATTTTGCGTAAAAGCATGTGATGAAATCGCTAAAACAATTATTATTAAAATTTTATGAAGTGTTTTATTACAATTCAATAGGCTTTATTTATTATTTAGAGTTTGGCAAATATAAAAAATAAACAGCTTTTTAAAAGTATTTAAAAAGCTGTTTATTTTTACGTAGACTATATATTACCTTTTAAAATTCCCAATACCTTCCTTTAACCAGTTTAAATAGGCTTCGATATTGGGATTATAGGCCATATATTTATTCAAATTCTCGCCATTATTATCTATTAAAACATAGTAAGGTTGGGCGTTAGCTTTATATTTAGTAATCTGAAAATCACTCCATTTATTACCAATTGTTCTAATTTTCTTACCCGTTGATTTTGAAATATATTGTTTGTCTTTTGGTAAGGGAACTTGAAAATCTACATACAGCGAAATCAAAACAACTTTATTTGTTAAGATATTTAAAACACGTGGGTCAGACCACACACGTTCTTCCATTTTGCGACAATTTACACAGGCTTTTCCTGTAAAATCTAACATAACAGGTTTGCCTACTTTTTTAGCATAAGCCATACCGGTGTCGTAATCTAAAAATACAGGGATGTCATGTGGGCCATATTCTGCCCCTTCGGGTAGTTCGACTAAAGCTGCTGTACCGCCTCCTAATTTTGTAAACCCGACACCGTGAGGCGATTCGCTATACGTCATTGGTGGTGGAAAACCACTTATTAATTTTAAGGGCGCGCCCCATAAACCCGGAATTAAATAAATTGTAAAAGTCAAAACAATAAGTGCCATA
>CAZGZH010000499.1:0-1607 GCA_964529645.1 uncultured Flavobacteriaceae bacterium | reverse complement strand
TTATAAAACGTTGTTAAAACCTAACGCAATAAAATCATTTTCCTTGTAAGAGATATATCATCATTATTCAATCTATAAATATATATTCCGGATGTAATCTTCTCTGAATTAAACTTTATCATATGTAAACCAGTGGTTTGATAGTTGTCAACTAATGTTGCAACTTTTTCTCCAAGTAAATTAAAAACACTTAAATTGACAAAACTACTTTTTGATAAAAAATAACTAATGGTGGTTGTAGGGTTAAAGGGATTTGGGTAATTTTGATACAATTTATAATTATCGACAACTATAGTTTCTGTTTCTTTTATATCAGTAGAGCCATCGCCTATGATTGAAAGCGTATAATTAGGTTTTACAATTGAATTACTATAAAACGTAACGGAATCTGTAAACGGAACATAATCATTCGGAGAACCACAAATTGGACATAAATCGGGATCGCTAAATATTACCCTTGCACTATCGTTGGGTAAAAGATTGAAAGTTTCAATTGGCTCAAAATTAATTAGGTTAAAATAAACTGTTGTATCAGAAAAATTTATTTCAACTTGATAAGAATATCCATGTTCTGTTTTGATACTGTCCACGGTTAACAGAGATTCACCTTTGTTGTAAAGGAAAAATGTGTCTGCCGGTACATATGAGTATTCTGTCATAATAAGCAATAATGAATCTTTTGAGGTAGATATTATCTGTCCTATAGTCAGAGAGTGAATAAGCGTCAATAAAGCCAAAATTAAAATTGACCTTTTCATCAACTATCTCCTTTTTTTGTTTTTTATTACTTCTCTTAAAAGTTTTATAACCGGCGTTGCGCCTAAGCCGAAGTCCAACACAACAATACCGCTTTATAAAAAAACTTTTTATTTAGAACACTTGTCCGCCTCTGGCGGAAACTTTCATTTATAAACTACACTATACAACAAAGCCGAAACGGAACAGCAAACTCTTAAATTGCACAAATGCCTATTGCGAAAACAGTTTACCCGCCTCTGGCGGGCTTTCGGCTTGAGGCACGGGTTAGCTGTACTTACCTTTTACCCAATAAATAATTAAATAATTTTTTAGTATCCTTAATAAAATTACCTTTATAATAAACTGGATCTTTAGGTGGAATTTTTTCGCCATAAATTCTCTGATTAACTTTTAAATAAGTTGAAAGAATACCAGTGCTATCGGTCAAAAGAATAGATGAAATATGACCAATCCCTTTTGAATAATTTACGCTAAGGAAATTGTCTAATGTGAAGCTGAAAGAATTATTAAAAACACCCGCAGGGGTTTTCTGAGTACCAATATTTTTTGCTATAAAAAATGCCGTGGTACTATCACCGGGAATACTTTGCCAAATATCATTATCCTTAGGATATAATTTAGCTAGTCTTTGTTCGCGAAAAGGATTACTTGGTAAATAATAAATCGAATCTCGAACTGTATCTAATTCTGTGGCAATGAAAAAACCATCCTTAATAGCATAATAACCTAAACTTGGGATAGTATCTTTTCCAAAATACCATTCGTACGAATAAACATCAAACCCATCACTTCTTACTAGCTTTTCTTTTACAATATATAGAATTGTCGAACTATCAGTTGTAAAGAAA
>CAZGZH010000498.1:0-1614 GCA_964529645.1 uncultured Flavobacteriaceae bacterium | reverse complement strand
ACGATTAGTTTTTACGAGTTTTTCTCTTCTTTCCAATTTTATTTTTACAATTACTTTTTCAAGAGTGTTTTAAGTTATATAAGTTGTTTTTACAATTTCATTGATAATTCTTTAGTATGCTTTTCTTAAATAGGATATTCTTTATTGTGAAAAAATAATTAATAATTTAAAATTAAGTAAAGATGCAAGAAGGCACAGTAAAATTTTTCAACAATTCAAAAGGATTCGGATTTATTAAATCATCAGAAACAGGAGAAGACATTTTCGTACATAGTTCTGGTTTAACGGATGATATTAGAGAAGATGACAAAGTACAGTATGACACTGAACAAGGAAAAAAAGGATTAAACGCAATTAACGTAGAAGTTATTGATTAATTCTAAATAATATTTATCTTTTAACAGATAGAATCTTATTATAAAAAGACCGTTTTTTAAACGGTCTTTTTTTGATGATTTAAAATCATTTTTTATTATTTGTTGCTTTAAGTTAATTTAGGGCTGGCTTTTTTAATTAACGTGAATAATGTTTAAGCCGCCCATAAAGTTAGTTGGTTAGTTTTGATTGGAGTTATATTAAGAGAAGGTTTCTTTGGAAAAAAGCAATAGGCTGTTAATCCTGCAATTAGATTTACTAAAAACCCTTTTACAGAACGATGTCTCGTATGCTCTACTTTACAGATATTTTTAAGCTCATCATTAACAGATTCTACTAAAGCTCTTTTTCTTAGAAGAATAGCATCAACATCAGAGAGATTTTGTTTTTTCATGTTTTTTCTAATCTTTGTAATGAGTTGTATACCATCTTGAAAGAGGAGTTCTGCCAATGCTTGTGAGATATAGCCTCTATCGCCAAAGAGTTTGCCAAATATATCTTGAGTCATTGAACTCATTACATCTATATTCCTGTCATCAACGTTCCCCTTGGTTAGATAAAACGATAAGAGTTCTCCTTTATCATTAATAATCAGGTGTAGTTTGAACCCATAAAACCAACCCATTGTAGATTTTCCTTTCTCTGCTATACCTTTAAAAACCTTATGCTGCTTCTCTCTTTTAATGTGACATACTTTTAATAAGGTAGAATCAATATAATTGATACCTCTAGATTTGCCCAGACCCCTATATTTTAAAAAAAGCATTAAAGGAAGTAATATTCTCTCTTGTCTAGCATTAAAACGTTCATAACTAATCAAATCAGGAAAAAGATCAGCTAAATGTATTCTAACATATTGATTGTAGAAGTGTTTAAAATTCGTGAACTGACCAAAGTGGAACAATAGGTAGATACTCATCATTTCAGAATCTGACAATTTCCCTTTTCTATTTCGTCTTTTTACTCTAAAATCTTCAATTTGTGGATGATTTTCTAGTTGTGAAGCAAATTCTTTGCAAAAATCATCCAATTTTACATAGAATTCTGTAACTTTATCCCTAAGCATTTGAGTGTTTTTAAAATGTTAATATACTGAATATCAGTCATAAAAACAAATTAAAAACACTCTTTTTCTTATCCGTTATTCACGTTAAATAATTTTTTACTACACTTAATCTACGTGGTAGACAGTTTTTTTATAATTTTAATGTACTAAATATCAGCATATTAACAAATATT
>CAZGZH010000497.1:0-1614 GCA_964529645.1 uncultured Flavobacteriaceae bacterium | reverse complement strand
GTTTAGACAGCGTAATTTATTCTGCGCTGTCTCATAGATTTTTGAAGCAACAAATATAGATACTTTTGGTTTAATATATTTGGTTAGACTAGCCGACTCACAAATTATGAGGCAAGATCTAGGGGAGGAATCATAAATTTTTAAAAAAGCTTCTAATAAATGCGCGTCATCACATTCTATATAGTATGAAATCTTAGCACCTGCTTTTAAATAACGTCCGCTGTCTTTATCAGAAAAAGCTAATTCTTGCCAAATGGTATAGCGATCTGTTTTATAACATTCCTTTAGCAATTCTTCAGCGTGATTAAGATGTTTAAATTTTGATATTTTAATCGAAATAATGTCATTATTTGTAGAGAAATGAGCAATTATATTCTCGCCCAAAAAGGTTTTACCCACATTTCTACCGGCGCCACAAATATTAAGAACATTATTAAAAGTTTGTTTAAACATCTTTAGCAAAAGTTACTCTGTTATTTTCTTTTGTTGTTCGCCTTCTTCTTTTGTAGCCGATTTAAATTCTTTTATGCCTTGACCTAAACCTTTCATTAATTCAGGTATTTTTCTGCCACCAAAAAGTAAAAGTAACATAACGGCCACTACTATTATTTGTGGGCCTCCTATAAATAAAAATATTGTATTCATAATTCTTTAATTTTAAATTAGTAAATTTTTAACAACCGAAATCGGTTTCTTCTAATCCATCAAAAATATTATCATCAGCGGGTCTTATCTTATGTTGCGTTTCTATAAAATCTTTCCATTCAAAATAAGCTTTTAAACCACCGTCTAAATTATAAACAGTAATTCCTAAATTTTTTAAAAAATTAGCTAATTCTAAGCTTACTTTTCCATTTTTAGAAATTAAAATTAGTGTTTTATCTTTAGGCAATAGAGAAGAGTTTTTATATATTTTTGAAGCTTCAAGATGATGATAATTTTTTATTTGTTTACACTGACGTTCGTTTTGATTTGGTTTGCTAACATTGATTATATAAGTTTTTTTATCAAGTTTTTGAAGTTTTAGCAAATCTAACCCGTTTATATTTATAATACTTCCTGTTTTTGTATAGCCTTTTAAGGAAATCTGTGTCTTTTTTTTAACAGAAGATTGATTATTACATCCTAATAAAAAGAATTGTAGTGTAATTATAACGATTAATTTGATAAACTTTTTCATTTTTTGAAATTTAAGTAATGCGCCCAAAAACTATTTGTTATTGAGCGCATTCTTACTAAATATGTTAAGCTTTTAATAACTCCACTTTACTGTTGTAAAAAGAAGCACTACCGCCAATAACATCTGACAAGCACATATTACCAACAGTTTTGTCTATGGCAAGCAATGGGTTAGGGCAAGCCGTATCTTTACGCCTTGGATCGCCTTTTACCAATTGATTGTCAATTAAAACGTCGTTACCGCCATAAGCCCAATGACCAAAGTGCCAAGACATAGTTACAACACCCGGACGTATTCCTTGTATAACACTAAGTCTTGCCTTTACAGCTACCACATTTCCATTTTTCAAATCTATTGTTCCATTTGGATTGTCTGATGATTTAAAAGTAACCCATTCGTTGTTTTTAAAACCAAGCCTATCTGCATCAATTTTA
>CAZGZH010000496.1:0-1617 GCA_964529645.1 uncultured Flavobacteriaceae bacterium | reverse complement strand
TACAATACAACTGGTTTTTATCCATTTAGCCTTCATACACAGGACAAAAAATATGATTTTGAAGCAAGGCAATTTCCTAATAATGTTGGGTATAATGAAGATCCTGCTACAGGTGTAGCTGCATGTGCATTGGGAGCCTATCTTACAAAATATAGCAAAAATAAAAATTACAATAATCAGACAATTATAATTGGACAAGGTAAAACTTTAGGTAAAAAAAGTAAAATTATGGTCAAAACTTCGATAAATAAGGATTTGATTACAACAGAAGTAAGTGGATATGCCGAAATTATGACTGAAAAAACTTTGCCTAACAAAAAATATAGGGTATTTGGCAGATAGAAATAAAAATGAAGTAATTATCAATAAATAAAATTAGTTGTAACATGAAAATGAAGCGTTTCAGAATGCCAAACGCACCATATTCATACCGTTCAGGCACATTCAGCTAAAGCTGATCAAAATCCCTATGTGCTTCGCACTCCCGGTCTTTTGAAAATGTGCCTGAATGCCGCGCTAAACCAAATTGCTTTTGTAACTTTATGAAAATATCCAGCTTTAACTTGGCATTGAGCCAAAACGTGTCAGAACAAGTCGCTAAACGCAATTTGATTCCGCCTTTGCGGGCTTTACTTCCGTGTAGAGCAAGCTCTCACGGAATCGCCCTCAGTGCGGAACTTCGTTTAGCGCGGCATTAGGTGCAAGGCAACAACGAAATTGAGAATGAAAGAAATTTTTTTAGCAAATAAAAAACTGAAAGGAAATGCCACCGCACAAATAGCACATTTGGTTTTTGCCGACTCACAGGCAAACCCTGAAAAAACCAAAAGAGCTATTTTTTAGCCAACGCTCGGGCAGAAACGACAGAATAAAAAGTAACTTTGCCTATCTGCGTGAATCGCACAGGCAGGAAAATGAATAAAGGAATTTAAAATATATGGCGAAAAAGAAAAATAACGGAACAGACGAACCGCTGGAAAAACAACTCTGGAAAGCGGCAGATAAACTGCGTAAAAACATCGACGCCGCCGAATACAAACACATTGTTCTCGGATTGATATTTTTAAAATATATCTCTGATGCTTTTGAAGAACTTTATGAAAAACTAAAAGCAGGAGAAGGAGAATACGCAGGAGCCGACCCCGAAGATAAAGACGAATACAAAGCGGAAAATGTATTCTTTGTGCCAGGTGATGCCCGTTGGAGTTTTCTTTTGTCAAAAGCAAAGCAACCGACTATCGGAAAAACGGTTGATGAAGCAATGGACGCTATCGAAAAAGAAAACCCATCATTGAAAGGTGTTTTACCAAAAGTTTATGCAAGACAAAACCTTGACCCTACAAGTTTGGGTGAACTAATTGATATGATTGGAAACATTGCTCTCGGAGATGCCAAATCAAGAAGTGCAGATATTCTCGGACACGTTTTTGAATATTTCTTAGGCGAATTTGCACTTGCTGAAGGGAAAAAGGGCGGACAGTTCTATACTCCAAGAAGCGTTGTAGAATTGTTGGTTAAAATGTTAGAGCCATACAAAGGACGAGTTTTTGACCCTTGCTGCGGTAGTGGTGGAATGTTCGTGCAATCTGAAAAATTTGTAACTGAACATCAGGGAAA
>CAZGZH010000495.1:0-1622 GCA_964529645.1 uncultured Flavobacteriaceae bacterium | reverse complement strand
TGGCGAAACCAAAACAGGGGTTTCAACTTTTTTTATAGACGAGAAAATAGATACTGGTGCGGTTATATTTCAAGAAGAAACAACTATTGCTCCAAATGAAACCGTAGGTTCACTTCACGACACGCTTATGAATTTAGGGAGCCGTTTAATTATAAAAACTGTTACAGCTATTTCTAAAGGGAATATCAAAACTGTAAATCAGCCTCTTGCCGATTTAAAACTAGCACCAAAACTAAATCCTAAAATATGTAAAATTAATTGGGAAGAGAACCTAACCTCTATTTACAATAAAATTAGAGGGCTCAACCCCTATCCTACTGCCTGGTGTTTTCTCTTACACAATAATCAACAATTAAAATTAAAAATATTTGATGTTGCATTTGAAAAGACAGAACATTCATTCTCTTTTGGTAGTATTATACACACAAAAAAAAGCTTAAAGATAGCCTGTAAAGGCGGTTTTCTTATAATTGATATATTACAACTAGCTGGTAAAAAAAGAATGTCTGCACAAAGTTTTTTAAACGGCATAAAATTAGACGCGGAAGCTAAATTACTTTAAACCTTTGTTGTGAATATTTTGTATCATTTTAAACTGAAAATATTAGGTTTATTAACATTCTGCCCACTTTTATCAACAAAAACCCTCATTTTAAAAGTCATAATATTGCCTAAAGTTCTGTAAACCCTATATTTGTTAGATGGCTTAACCTTATTAATTAACCAAATTTTAAATTAAATATTATGAACAAATCAGAATTAGTAGATGCCATGGCTTTAGAAGCTGGTATTTCAAAAGCATCTGCAAGAAAAGCCTTAGATTGCTTTATGGCAAGCGTTACGAGTACCCTTAAATCTGGTGGACGTGTGTCTTTAGTTGGTTTTGGTTCTTGGACTGTGACAAAGAGAGCTGCAAGAGAAGGTCGCAATCCACAAACAGGTGTCCCTATTAAAATTGCTGCTAAAAATGTTGCCAAGTTTAAAGCTGGTAGCGACTTAAACGGATCTTTAAACTAAAATTAATAAAATAACCAAACCTATTTTTACTCCCTATTTATAGGGAGTTTTTTTTGTTTAATATTTTTTATTACATTTAACACATAATCAGTTATTAAATGACGAGTTTAAAACCTACAAAAGGCAAATTATTGGTAGCAGAACCTTCTATCTTAACAGATAGCTCGTTTAATAGATCTGTCATTTTATTGACGTCTCATGGTATTGACGGGTCTGTTGGGTTTATATTTAACAAACCACTCGATTTATCAATTAGCGATTTAATACCCGAAATTGATTCAGATTTTCCTGTTTTTAACGGTGGTCCAGTAGCTAAAAATAATTTATATTTTGTACATAATATTCCAGAATTAATACCCAGTAGTCAGAAAATATCTGAAGACATTTATTGGGGGGGCGATTTTGAAATCTTAAAACAATTACTCATCAACAATGCGTTAAATAATAAAAGTATTCGTTTCTTTTTGGGTTATTCTGGTTGGTCTAGCGAACAGTTAAAAGAAGAACTAGAAATAGATTCTTGGATAGTTACCAAAAATAATTACAAAAATATTTTTACAATAAAACACCATGCCATTTGGAAAGATGAACTTATGCGTGTGGGT
>CAZGZH010000494.1:0-1625 GCA_964529645.1 uncultured Flavobacteriaceae bacterium | reverse complement strand
AAATTCATTACTATTTATATTCTTTCTCAAATTTTTTTATCATCTAAATCACTAATTTTTTCTTTTGTAAATTGAAATTTATCAAGAATTAGAATTAAAACTATAGCAAAAATACATAATGAAATTGCCACAATCACATCTCCATTAAAATTCTCTGGCAAAACATTTTGTTGAACAAGAGGAATAATATTTCCATGAGAATTTATTCTTGTGGTAATAGTTTCTTTCCACGGCCAAATTTTTCTTAAAGAACCAATCATGAAACCAGTGAGTGAAGCTACAACAATATTATGGTGATTTTTAAATAACCAACTTAATAATCTACTAAAAAGTGCCAAACCCAAAACGGCTCCAACTACAACTAATCCCAACGTAAAAATGTCTTTATTATTTACTGCTGTGAGAATTTGCTCATACTTTCCCATAATTATTAATAAAAATGAGCCAGAAATTCCGGGAAGAATCATAGCGCAAATTGCAATTGCTCCACTTAATAGAAAAGCTAATGGTGTCGCTGCTGTTTCGAGTGGTACAGAACCAACAACAAGATAAGCAATAACAGTAAAAATAAGCATAGAAATTATATCTTTAAAATTCCAATTAGCTATTCTTTTACTTACTAAAAACACTGACGCTAAAACCAAACCAAAGAAAAAGGACCATAATCTAACTGGTGAAGTTTCTAATAAATGAGATAAAACTCCCGTCAACGTTAAGATAGCAGTCAATATACCCAAACCCAACGGAACTAAAAAAGAAAAAGGGACAGATTGGATAGCTTGCTTAATTTTTCCTTTAAACAACAGAGATATTGTTTCTGTGCTCATCTTTTTAATACTAAATATTAATTCTTCATAAATGCCAAAAATAAAAGCAATCGTTCCACCAGAAACTCCGGGAACAATATCAGCTGAACCCATGGTAAAACCAGTAAAAAATAATCTAAAGAATTTTTTAAACATATTTGTCATACAAAAAACTTTATGTGTAAAGCCTTATGTCCCTTTAATAAATTTTCCTACTTAAGATGTGGCAGCATATTCAACATCTTCGTCCTTAATACGCCTCACCCACTTGCCAGATTTTTGCTCTTCAATAATATGAGCAACACTTCCTGCTACTCTGGCCAAACCAAAAATTGCATTTCCAGCAATTGGATCTATATCTAATGTTAAAAGCAAAGCAGCTATAGCTCCATCAATATTTAACACCAATTTTTTACCCGTATTTGTAAAAAAATTCAACTCTTGTTCTAAAGAATGTTCTATCTGTTTTGCGATGTTCATATATTGAACATCGAGGTTATTTTTCCTTGCCAAATCGAATAACACCTTACTTCTAGGATCAACTTTTTTATAAATTGGATGACCAAAACCCGGTATTCTTTTTTGATCAATTATATAAGAATCAATTAGATTTTCTGCAGATTTTTCTATATTTTCATCACTATTATTAACTTCTTTAAAAACATCCATTGCTCCAGTAATTGCGCCACCATGATAAGGACCTAATGCTAATAAAGTAGAAGCCATTGAAGTAAAAACATTATTACCAGATGAAGCAATGACTCTAGGAACAAAACCACTAGCTGGACCAATTCCATGATCTATAGATGCAACAAGAAG
>CAZGZH010000493.1:0-1626 GCA_964529645.1 uncultured Flavobacteriaceae bacterium | reverse complement strand
AACTATTAATTTACATACAATGATTGTATTACATTCATAAAAAAAACAGCAATTCACATAGGTGTGAAAGTCTTAGGAAAAATTTATATAGCACCTATTGAGTACAATAAATTAAAATCACATTTATCTGTTTTCTTTGAATAGCTTCTTACAAAGGAATTTATAGACGTGATTAGAAGTAGGATTATTAGATTACTCAAAATCAAAAAATAGGTTAATGATTCAAATAAAAAAAATAACAAATCAGGGTAATAAAATATGGATTATATAATCACTTTAATAGGAGTTAACTTTTACCCCGAAGACACGGCTATTGGGTTGTATTCAACCCAAATGGCAGAATATTTAGCACAAAAAGGCTATAAAATAAATGTTATAACGGGTTTCCCTTATTATCCCCAATGGGCTATAAAAGATGAATATAAAAGCAAATCCAAATTATATAAAGAAACAACTCATAACAATATTACCGTTTATAGGTATAGACAATATGTTCCTAAAAACCCAACCTTTCTAAAAAGAATTATCCATTTAACCGATTTCACAATAGGATCATTAGTTAATTGTTTTAAAATAAAGAAAACCGATTTAGTCATAGCTATTGTTCCTTTTACTACATCAATTTTTTTAGGATGGCTGTTAAAAAAACGCTTAAAAGCTAAATTATGGACACATATTCAAGATTTTGAGTTTGATGCAGCATTGGAATCAGGTATTTCTAAAAAGGATAATAATTTACTGTTTAAAGCATTGTTTAAATTAGAAAAAAAATTACTTGACACAACAGACGTTAGTAGTACTATAAGTCATTTAATGGTTGATAAACTTAAAACAAAAACAAAAACAAAAACATATTATTTCCCAAATTGGATAAATACTGATACAAAAGAATCAAAAGAAAGAACAACTCATTCCTTTTTTAATAGAGATAAGTTTAAAATTCTATATTCAGGTAATATAGGAGATAAGCAAGATTGGGAATTTTTTAGGGTATTTGTTTTGGCACTAAAACAATATAAAGACGTTGAAGTTTGTGTTGTTGGTCATGGCGCTAAAAGAGAATGGCTATTATCAAAAACACAAAATATTAATTACTTAAAGATATTTGAACCAGTCTCATTAAAAGAGTTAAAATCCTTATTGAATAGTGCCGATTTACACATTCTATTTCAAAAAGATAATATTTTAGATACTGTAATGCCTTCTAAAATTTTAGGCATGATGGCCAGTGGTAAGCCCTCGTTAATTACAGGCCATTTAAATTCAGAGGTGTCAAAAATAATCTCTAAATCTGGCGGAGGTATTTATTTGCCAAATGACATAAAGATGGCTTCAGAAGCTTTTGAAAAATTGTACTCAAACGAACAAAACAGATTAAAAATAGGTGGTAATGCTCAAAAGTACGTTACCAAAAACTACAATAAAAATTCAATTTTATCAAAATTCGAAAAAGAAATAAAAATTCTTCTAAATACCAATATTTAAAAATAGTTATTTAAAAAAAATACCTTTACTTTTGGATGAATCTATTTCAATAAGATAAATGACCCAGCTGGCCGGCAGATATTCTAAATACCTCAAACTAATAAACATTTGTGTACACATTGTTTTATTAAATACAACATT
>CAZGZH010000492.1:0-1633 GCA_964529645.1 uncultured Flavobacteriaceae bacterium | reverse complement strand
GTGGTGGGGTTTTTTATTACAAATTAATGAAGGTAGTTGTTGCTAAAGCTTATAAAAAAGCACAAATAGAAACGGTTTTAAAAAGTATTTCAAAAAAAGGCACTGTCGTTTATAAAGGACGTAATACGGTTAAATCTATAGCTGTAGCTAAAGAAGAATGGAATATCAAAATTTTTAAAAGGCCTCATTTTGTCAATAAAATTGTGTACCGTTTTTTTAGAAAATCTAAGGCACAGCGCTCTTACGAATTCGCTCAGTATTTATTGGATAAAGGTTTTTTAACACCCAAACCTATCGCCTTTGCAGAAGAAAGACAAGGCTTTTTTTTATTGGATAGTTTTTACATTTCTGAGCAGCTTAATTACGACCTCACTTTTAGAGAACTTATTACTGACACTAGTTATCCAGAGCGTCAAAAAATTTTAGAACAATTTACAGAGTTTACCTACAATTTACAGGTTGCAGGCATTCATTTTATAGACCATTCGCCCGGTAATACATTAATTGTTAAAGATAAAAAAGGCGTCTATCTATTTTATATGGTAGATTTAAACCGCATGCGTTTTGGTCATTTGAGTTATGCGCAACGTATTCAGAATTTTGCCCGCTTGTCTTTAACCGATGAGATGATTGAAATAATTGCTGTTAAATATGCTGCTATTGCCAATAAAGATTTTGAAGAAGTTTATGCCGATATGCTCAACGTTTGTCGCGCTGCAGCGGATAAACGTGCCCGAAAAGCCGCGCTAAAAAAGAAAGTGGGATTATAATTTTACATTTAAAGACGTCTTCGCGAGGAACGGAGTGACGTGGCGATCTCTCAAAAAAGATTGAGTATACTTTCAAGAGATTGCCACGTTTTGCTACAGCAAAACTCGCAAAGACGTATTTTTTTGTAAATTAGTATTTTAAAAAAAATTAAAAATGTTTCACCAAAGTGCTGTTTATTTCATGTCTAACAAAAATAATACTGTATTATATATTGGTGTTACTTCTGAATTAATAAAACGCGTTTACCAGCATAAAACAAAAGCATATAAAGGGTTTACTTCAAAATACAATTGTGATAAATTAGTCTATTTTGAAGTGTTTTCTGATATTAATGAAGCTATTGAGCGTGAAAAACAGTTAAAAAAAGGAAATAGAAAACGAAAAAATAAATTAGTTAATATTGATAATCCAGAATGGAATGATTTATCTGATGGTTGGCTTTTTGATGTAAAATAAATAACAATTTATACGTCTTCGCGAGGAACGCAGTGACGTGGCGATCTCTTCATTTGGAGTTCTAATCAAAAGCCGTGCCTGCGGCAGGCAGGATTGTCCGCCCGAACGTACCTTTTCGGTACGGGCAGGCCACGCCTTTCAGGCTCGCAAAGACGTCATAACGAGAAGTGTAGCGACGTGGTTATCTCATGAATAGTGTAACTATTAATATTGAGATTGCTTCACTGCGTTCGCCAAGACGTATTATTTTCTCGCTTTATCAATCAAATAAAAATCAGCTAAAACTAAGGCCGCCAAAGCTTCTACAATAGGCACGGCACGTGGCACTACACAAGGGTCGTGGCGTCCTTTACCTTGCATAATGACTTTATTACCTGCGCTATCTATCGTTTCTTGTTTTTGTAAC
>CAZGZH010000491.1:0-1636 GCA_964529645.1 uncultured Flavobacteriaceae bacterium | reverse complement strand
AAGGCAACGTAATACATTGGATAATCGCCATGAATAAAAGGCACGTGTGTAAAGACCTCGTCGGCTAGTGGCCAAGAATCTAAAAATTTAAAACGCATAAGACCGTAAGCACCCAAAAATCCTGAGAAAGTTAAGGCATCAGACATGATAAAAAACCACATCATCATTTTACCATAGCTGGCTCCTAATGGCCTTTTACCACCACCCCATGTGCCTGTTTCTTGCATTTCAGCACTATTTGCTTCCATAAAATATAGGTTATTTTAAGTTGTATGTTTTGATTTTTTTAATTGTGGTCAAATATATATAAATTCTGCTATCTAATAAAATAGAAAAACAAAAACAGGTAAATCCACAGGATATCTAAAAAATGCCAGAAAATACTGCCCAGTTCAATACCCAAATAAGCCTCTTTAGAATAAACCCCTTTTAATTGTTTTACAACGACAAAAACAAGTACCAAAATAGCGGCTATTACATGGACTAAATGCGTAACCGTAATGACGTAAATAAACGACGTGGCTATATTACTTTGATTTCCTGTAAAATACAAGCCCGCATCAATCAGTTCTTTAAAACCCATAAACTGAGAAATGACAAAACCTACCCCTAACACAAGACTAAAACTTAAAAACAAGCTCGTCTGCGATTTAGCGTCTTTTTGTATCGCTTTTTTGGCTAGGATAAAACAAACACTACTCGCTATTATAAGTACGGTACTTATATAAAAAGCCATAGGCAGGTTAAAGCTCACCCAATCTTCTCTATTTGTACTGATAACATACGCGCTTGTTAAGCCCGAAAATATCATAATAATACTAACCATGGCGACCCAAAGCATTTGTTTGGAGGTCTTTCTCTTTAGTTGATAATCCATTTTTGTTAATTTATAAATTTATCGGCAACATAAATTACCTGAATCATTGTAATATAAAATACACTGGCCAACATAAGCTTTCTTGCCATAATTGTGTTTTGTTCATTCAGAAGTTTAAAAGCATAATACAACATTAAACATCCTGTTAAAGCAATTAAAATAGCCGCAATTACACTTAAGTTTAAACGTCCTGTTAATCCTAAAACAGGATAAACAGAAGCCAAAATCATGACTAAAGTATATAATATTATCTGAATAACCAGTTTTTTATCTTTTTCTCCCATGGGTAGCATTTTAAAACCTGCCTTTTTATAATCGGCGTCTAACAACCAACCTATGGCCCAAAAATGGGGAAATTGCCATAAAAACTGAATAGCAAACAACATACCCGCCTCTATGCCAAAATGATTTGTAGCGGCCACCCACCCTAACATAAACGGAATAGCCCCTGGAAAAGCGCCTACAAAAACCGATAATGGCGTAACTGTTTTTAAAGGCGTGTAAACACTGGTGTATAAAAAGATAGACAGCGCCCCAAAAAAAGCGGTTTTAGGATTTATATTGTACAAAATAGCCAATCCTAAAATGGTAAAAACAAAGGCAATAATTAGAGCGGTTGTTTTAGACATCCTTCCTGATGGAAGCGGTCTTGTTTTAGTACGTGCCATCAAAGCATCTGGCTTAATTTCTATAACCTGATTAAAAGCATTTGAGGCACCTACCATTAAATAACCACCAATAGCTAATAAAATAAGTATT
>CAZGZH010000490.1:0-1642 GCA_964529645.1 uncultured Flavobacteriaceae bacterium | reverse complement strand
CTTTGTATTTCTAAATTATTACTAGTTCCTATAGCACCACCGATGAAACTTTCTTTCGGCATTAAGACTCTTGCTTCTACAGACTTTCCAACATTAACTAATGGAACTTTAAATGAAACTATAGGAGACAATTCATCTTTAGAAATTGAAACTATACCATCTAGTGAACCATGAGCCCAAGCTTTTATGTCATTTCCATTAACTTTATTTAAAAAGCCTAAGCTAATCGTTGCATTTCTTTGAGAAACTTCCCAATCGGATCCGATAAACTGCCAATAGAGTTCGGCTGTATCAGATTGTAAAGTTACAGCATTTTGAACAACATAGGACAATTCAAATTTTTTAAGTTCATAGTTAGCTTCATAATTCCACTGAATATAATATCTATTTCCCTGATCAATAACAAAGAAACTATTAATTGGATTATTTTTTGGATTGTTAACGTCTGCCTCTGCAGAATCTAATTTTCTATAGCAACTAATACCAGTTGCTAGTTCTTCACAAATTTTAAAGTTATTTAGTAAATATGAGTCTGTTCTACCAAGCCCTTTTGTTTGATCAAAAGTTTTATTAATATACTGATATGCATAAGAATAATCCCCAGCAAAATCATACGTTCTCTTTTCCAAAACTTTCATTGAACCATCTCTTGTTAGCTCAGCATTAATTTCAACTCGTTGGACATCAAATGACTTTGCAGAAATTGAATTAGCTGAAAAAAAGAAAAAAATGTTCACCAAAATAAACATTTTAAAAAAAAGAAAATAAAAACTAAACGTTTTTTTTCTAAAAAATAGATTATTAAGCATTATAATAATATACCTTATTTTAATAGAGAATATAACAACTTTATTTTATTTATTTAAATTTAAAAACCGGCAATCTTTATCTTATAATCTTGACTTATAGTGATACTATGCTATGATACAGTCTTCTTGTTTCGTAAGAAATAAGAAATAACCTATTGGGTTTAAGCTAGTACAGATTTTTGAATTTCAATTTTTTCAATTTTCCCGATTATTCGCTTCTTGTCTTTTGCCCCTTTATTAAATTAGTCTGTTTAAGGTTGAGACAAAGAAAGAAGTAATATGTATCGTGCTCGAAGTTCGTCATCGAACTCTAATACCCATAAGGGTAATAACAAAAATTATGGGAACAATTCCCGTGGTGGTAGAAATAATGCCGGTGGTTCTAGTTATGGTCATGGCAATGATAATCGTTATTTTTCAAGAGGTGGTGGAAGAAGACAAAGTTCTTTTAATCCATCAATGTTAGTAAAAACCGCTAATATAACCAAAGTAGAACCTACTATTTATATAGCAAAAAATAAGTTTGTTGATTTTGATATCTGCGAACCTTTAAAACAAAACATCATAGATCGTGGTTACGAAACTCCCACACCTATCCAAGATCAAATAATCCCTTACATTATAGAAAAAAGAGATGTAACTGGGCTCGCTAGCACAGGAACTGGAAAAACAGCTGCTTTTTTAATTCCTTTAATTAGCAATTTGTACAACAAGCAAAATGAAAAAGTATTAATCATGGCTCCTACTAGAGAATTAGCCTTACAAATTGATTCAGAATTTAAACTTTTCGCTAAGGGAATGAGAATGTATTCGAGTCTTTGTATAGGAGGTGC
>CAZGZH010000489.1:0-1648 GCA_964529645.1 uncultured Flavobacteriaceae bacterium | reverse complement strand
AAACACCATAACGAATTCCATGTATAAAACTAAGTCATGCCTTTACAGCTACCACATTTCCACTCTTCAAATCTATTATTCCATTTAGATTATCTGATAATTTAAAAGTAACCCATACGTTGTGTTTAAAACCAAGCCTATCTGCATCAATTTTATTAATGTAGAGTACGTTTTCGGGTTTTAGTGATAATTGTGACCAATAATTACCAATGGTACGTGATTGACCGCCAAAAACAGCCTTAAATGTACTCATATACAACTCATTTCCTTTTAATGTGTCAAAGCCAATTTCTTTATCATTTGCGCCTTTTATAGGGGTGTATTTAGCTATTCCATAAAAGTGTTTACCACTTATAGCGTTTTTACCCTCTGCAACATGTTCTACAAAGAATTTGGCAAATCCTTTGTATTGGCTTTTTGTATGCGGTGCAGATTTAAAGGCATCTTGATAATCTTCAAATCGACCACCTTTATTCAGTACGGTAACTACACGTCTCCAAATAGTCTCGTCATTTCCTACAGCTTGTTTCCATCTTTCAGGATTAAATAATGATTTTGGGAAATGACGTCTCGCGGCTCTAAAAGTGGCATAATCTTGTTCGTTTGCAGGAGGTAATTCATCTCCCTCATGATCTCCTTTTGCAATATTGGCAATTCGTTTAAGATACCAATCTTCTTGACGTGTCAATGGCATTCCTTCGCCAAATCCATTTTTACCAAATCCGGATAAATTCATTTTTTGAGCCACAGCAATTAAAAATGTCTCAAGGTTCATGGCCATTTTTTCGCCATTTACTTCTACAATTTCAGGTATCGGGGTAATTACCGGTTGACGAATTTTACTTGTTTTTTGTGCTACATCCGGTGTTGTATGCGATGTTGCCCATCTTTCTAAATATGTAGTATCAGGGAAAATATAATCAGCATACATAGACGTTTCACCAATCACAATATCACTGGCTATAAATAAAGGTAATTTTTTAGGATCTGATACATATTCAATCATCTTATAACCTCCTGGAACGGATAATAAAGGAGTGCCTTTATGTATCATTAAACAATCTATATTATAAGGATAACCAGCCATACCTGAAGGTAAAATTTCTTGATAGACACTTCCCGTAAATGGATAGAAACTACGCTTTGCTGGATAACTATCTTTTTGGAATAAGGTGGTGTCTTCATATTTGGTTTTTTCTCTCGTTATAGGGATACCAAAAGCAGAAAACTTATTGGGATGCAACGCAGATTTTAGGTTAAAATAACCGTGATGACTACCGTCTTCATGCCAGTGACCACCACCGACTTGCATACCTCCTAGCCAATCGATATTACCAACCAACAAGTTTAGATAAATTATTGATGCTGCATTGTAATAGCCATTGGTATGTTGTACAGCACCACGGTATAGTTCAGCTACTGCTTTTTTGCCATGAGAAGTAAATTTTTTTGCCAGTTTTATAATTGTTTCAACTTTTACGTCACATATTTTAGACCAATCGTCTAAAGACCTAGAAAAAGCTTCGTCTATAACTAACTGAAAAGCCGATTTTACTTTAAATCCTTTTACCTTACCTGTGTATTTTAAATCTCCTATTACAGCTTTATTGCTATCATTTACATTGGCTTTAACTAATTTGCCATTAAT
>CAZGZH010000488.1:0-1649 GCA_964529645.1 uncultured Flavobacteriaceae bacterium | reverse complement strand
GAGCTTGTAATTATACGCGGGTAGATTTAAGTTTTTCACGTCCTAAAAATACAAATATAAACTTACACACTACAGCAAAGTAGCTAAATTTTATGGATTCTATTAGGCCAATTGTAACAGATATTAAGAATAAAAATCTCAAACCCATTTATTTTTTAATGGGCGAAGAGCCTTACTATATCGATAAAATTGAAACACTCATTGCCTCATCGGTTTTAACTGAAGCTGAAAAAGGTTTTAACCAGATGGTTTTGTACGGTGGTGATATTACTATTGACGCGGTAATTTCTAACGCCAAACGTTTCCCAATGATGGCCGATTATCAAGTAATTATTGTGAGAGAAGCACAATTATTGAGTCGCACTATAGAAAATTTAACAACTTATGTAGAGAACCCACAACCCACTACTATTTTGGTAATGTGTTATAAATATAAGACACTCGACAGACGTAAAAAACTCAGTAAACTCATAGCCAAAAAGGGTCTTCTTTTTAATAGTAAGAAATTATATGACAATCAGATCCCCGATTGGATTAGACGTATTTTATCTGCTAAAGCTTATAAAATAGAACCTAAAGCCGCTTTAATGCTCACCGAATTTTTAGGAACAGATTTGAGTAAAATAAATAACGAGTTAGAAAAATTAATGTCGCTTTTACCCAAAGGCAGTACCATTTCGGCATTGGTTATCGAAGAAAATATTGGCATAAGTAAAGACTATAATATTTTTGAACTGCGCAATGCCATTGGTGTTCGTGATATTGCAAAAGCCAATAAAATAATTAATTACTTTGCCCAAAACCCAAAGACCAATCCGCTAGTAGTTGTCATCTCTTTGCTATTTACCTATTTTACACAAATATTGCAGTACCACGCTTTAGCCGATAAAAGTAAAAATGCTGTGGCCAGTGCCTTACGCATAAATCCTTTTTTTGTAAAAGACTATGCCTTAGCTGCTAATAATTATCCTATGCGGAAAGTAGCTCAGATAATTTCCTATTTAAACGAAGCCGATGTTAAAAGCAAGGGTGTTGGCGCCAATGTTTCTGACGGCGCCATTTTAAAGGAACTCCTTTTTAAGATTTTACATTGATATTTTAAAGAAACGCTCCAAGAGTTTTAAACTCTTGGAGCGTTATAATTAAATATAATTACGTTCCCCAAAAATACTACTGCCAATACGTACCATATTGCTACCACATTTAATGGCTAATTGGTAGTCGCCACTCATACCCATTGAGAGAATTTTGAGTTCTGTCCTTCGTCTCTCGACTCCGCTCGAGATGACTGGCTCAGGATGACTAGTTTTTAGTTGGTTAAAGAAAGTATTTAAACTGGAAAACTCTTGTTCTATTTGATCTATATCTGCTGTAAAACTCGCCATACCCATCAGACCGACAATAGCGATATTTTTTAATTCTTTTAATTCAGTTGAGTTTAATATGGCTTCAATATCGTTAAAGGGCAATCCGAATTTGGTTTCTTCTTGCGCTATTTGGGCTTGCAACAAGCAATTTATGACACGCTTGTGTTTTAGGGCTTGCTTGTTAATTTCTCGCAAGGTTTTAAAACTGTCAACACCGTGAATTAAATCGACAAAATGTGCCATATATTTCACTTTATTCCGTTGCAAATGACCTATCATATG
>CAZGZH010000487.1:0-1650 GCA_964529645.1 uncultured Flavobacteriaceae bacterium | reverse complement strand
GATTAAAAATAATAATTTAAACAAATAATAATGAAAAATATAAAATATAGTTCTGGTTCTGGTGATGGTTCTGGTTCTGGTGATGGTGTTGGTTCTGGTGATGGTGTTGGTTATAATTTTGGTGATGGTTATGGTTATGGTTATGGTTCTGGTAGTGGTTCTGATAATGGCTATGGTAATGGTTCTGGTGATGGTAATGGTTGTGGTAGTGGTTCTGGTAATGGTAATGATTCTGATTATGATTAAAAATAATAATTTAAACAAATATATATGTGTAATGTTTCCATATCCAAGCGGAAAAGGTTTACATATAGGACATTTTTATAATTACGCAATTATAGACAGTTATTGTAACTATTTAAGATACAAAGAAAATAATGTATTTCAACCTTTTGGTTATGATAGTTTTGGACTTCCTGCTGAGAATTATGCTAAGAAAATAGGTAGAGAAGCAAAAGAAGTAACAGAAGAAAATATTAACAATTTTAGAAATCAAATGTCTAAAATGAATACATCTTTTGAAGAATTACTTTGTACTCATTCTGAAGATTATCAAATGCATACACAATGGGTATTCACAAAATTATACGAACATGGATTAGCATACAAGAAGAAAGGTGTTGTTAATTATTGTCCTGATTGTGAAACAACACTTGCAAATGAACAAGTAAAAAATAATCATTGTGAAAGATGCAACGCACAAATAGAACAAAAAGAATTAAAACAATGGTATTTCAAAATAACAGACTACAAACAGAGATTAATTAATAATTTAGATAAAATTAATTATCCTAAAAGTACTATTAATGCTCAAAGAAAATGGTTAGAAAATCAACGGGATTGGTGTGTTTCAAGGCAAAGAAAATGGGGTTGTAAAATACCTTTAAAAAATGAGGTTGATACTTTAGACACTTTTGTTGATAGTAGCTTTTATTTTATCGTTTATTGTTTAATCAAAGGAATAAAACCAAGACAAGTTGATTTATATGTCGGTGGAAAAGAACACGCCTGTATGCATTTAATTTATGCAAGATTTATAACTATGTTTTTATTTGATATTGGGTTTATAGATTTTGAAGAACCTTTTAAAAGAGTTATACATCAGGGGATGATTTTGAACAATGGTGAAAAAATGAGTAAATCTAAAGGTAATGTTATTAATCCAGATAATTACGACCAAAAAGAATTAAGGCTTTATTTGATGTTTATAGGGCATTATTTCGATGGTGGTAGTTGGAATGACAACAACATTAAAGGTATCAGAAGATTTATTGGTAGATTCAATAAATGGACTTCTGAAAATGGAACAGATACTATTAATATTGAAGCTTTTAAAGAAGAAATATTCAATTACACAGATGCATTTAAATTCAATAAAGTTGTTAGTTCTTTTATGATATTGTTTAACAATAACAAAAACAAAAAATTGACAAAAGAACAAAACAACGAATTGAAAAAATTGCTTAAAATATATACTGCATAGTATTATATATTATTAACCTTTAAAATTTACAATAGCGTAAAAATTTATTACACTATTTATTCTTAACCTGTAAAATTAGCAGCGTAAGAAACAACTTAGCCACGTGAAGTATAGTAGCGTGGTTATTTTATTTAAATTAATTAAAAACTAAAACTTATAATTATGTT
>CAZGZH010000486.1:0-1655 GCA_964529645.1 uncultured Flavobacteriaceae bacterium | reverse complement strand
AAAATTAGCGGTTGTAACACCCGCTTTTGTATCTGATTGTTTAGAAACTCTAGAAGAAATAGGCATAGAAGCCAAAGAAAGCTTTTTAGAAAATGGCGGGACAGCATTTAATACTATTCCGTGTTTAAATGACGATACTGATTGGGCAAAAACTTTAGTAAAATGGATTAGCAACTAAACTAATAACACTATGGATTACTTATACATTAAATCACTACACATAATTTTTGTAACCACTTGGTTTGCAGGATTATTTTACATTATAAGACTTTTTATTTATTATAAAGAAGCCGAAGATAAACCCGAATTAGAAAGCGCTATTTTGCGCAAACAATACCTTTTGATGAGCAAGCGTTTGCTCTATATGATAACGTGGCCATCTGCAATTTTAACAACAGTTTTTGCCGTTTGGATGTTATTTAAAATGCCTGTTTATTTAACCCAACCTTGGATGCTTATAAAATTAGGATTTGTTTTAGCCCTCTACCTTTATCACTATTCTTGTCAGGTTATTTACAACCAAATGACACAGGGCGAGATTAAATTTTCTGCCTTTGGTCTTAGAATTTGGAACGAAGTAGCGACTATCATTCTATTTGCCTGTGTATTTTTAGTCGTCCTTAAAACAACTATTGGGTGGGTATTTGGTGTTGTAGGTATAGTAGGTGTTTCAATTTTACTGATGTTAGGCATCAAAGTTTACAAAAACATCCGTGCTAAAAATGGTTGGGACAAAGACAATAAGTAATCATTAATTTTACATATTGACAACAACTTCAACATTTAAAAGTAATGTTTTATAAAATTCTTAAATATCGATTTAAATAAATAAGAATTACTAAAATTATTACCCTGTTTTATGATAGAAGTCATAGAATAAAACAGCTATTCTAGCTACTTTCGTGCTGAATTAAAAATGTAAATATTTACCTATATGAAAAGGTTGGTTTTAGGAAACGAAGCTGTAGCCCAAGGGGCATTAGACGCAGGTATTTCTGGTGTTTATGCCTACCCAGGCACGCCTTCTACAGAGATTACACAATACATACAAAAATCAAAAAAAGCACAAGAAAATAACATACATACAGAGTGGTCTGCTAACGAAAAAACAGCAACAGAATCAGCATTGGGTATGTCTTATGCTGGCAAACGTGTGTTGGTTTGTATGAAACACGTAGGCTTAAATGTGGCCTCAGATGCTTTTATGAATATGGCCATTTCGGGTGTTAATGGCGGATTGGTTTTAATTATTGCCGATGATCCCTCTATGCATTCGTCACAAAATGAACAAGACTCGCGTTTCTATGGCAAATTTGCCTTAGTCCCTATTTTAGAACCCAGCAACCAACAGGAAGCTTATAACATTACGCGCTACGCTTTTGATTTATCTGAAAAATTTGAACTACCTGTAATCTTAAGAATGGTAACACGACTTTCGCATTCGCGTTCTGCCATAGAGACCTGTGAAGCTCGAAAAGAAAACAGTTTAAGCCTTCCCACAATAACAAAGCACTTTACATTAATTCCGGCTTTTGCCAAGGAGCAGTATAAAAAATTAGTTTTAAAACAATCTGATTTACTAAAAGAGTCTGAAAATTCAGAATTCAACACTTATTATAAAGGCACCGATACGTCAATTGGTATTGTTACAACAG
>CAZGZH010000485.1:0-1667 GCA_964529645.1 uncultured Flavobacteriaceae bacterium | reverse complement strand
TACTGCGGCACCTTGCCTGTCTGTTTTTAAACCCTTATGGTTCGAAGGGCGGGTTATACCCAATATGGGACCAAAGCCCAATGCTTTATATGATGCATCTGCATTTTGGTGGCGTCATGAAATGCTACACAGAGAGGTCTTAAAAGATTTTAGCAATAGACAAAAATTAATGGCGAGTGAAATAATTGACATAGAAAGCAAAATAGCTTTCGAAAAAAATTGGGAACTTTTAGAGCAGTGGCTGCCACAAATTAAAAGCATACCTATTAAAAATAAGAGCCCATTTTTGTATAGAAATTATTGGCAGCGCTTAAACAAAAAAGTTGGTATAACAGTTTAAAATTATGTAAGGATGAAATTTAAATACGGGTTTTATATTTTAATAGTTTTGCTGATAGGCTTTTTTATATGGAGTCGCTTGGGACGTCATTGGTCAAAGTCTTACTCTTACAAACCCATAGCTAATTTTGTCGATTTTAAAAAAGATTCGGCTACAGCCAATATTGTAGGCATGCAGGTTTATATGACGCATTTAGATTACAGTTCGGCCGAGAATTTTTACAACAAATTAGATTATTATCTTGATGAGGCAAAGCAAAAACAATGGTTAAAACTCCAAACAACGGTTGTTTTCCCAGAGCATATTGCCACATGGTTGGTGGCTGCGGGCGAGAAAAAAGCCGTTTTTGAGTCGGCAACTGTAGAGGGTGCTATGCAAACCATTGTGTTGACGCATTTACCATCATTTTTGATAAAATATTTTAATTCTAAAGCTGTAGAAAAAGCGAAAGAAGCTGTTTTTAAAGTTAAAGCCAAAAAAATGGCACATATTTATCAAGAGGTGTTTGCGGCTTTGGCCAAAAAATACAAGGTCAGTATTGTGGCGGGCTCAATTTTTTTACCCAATCCTGTTTTAGAAAAGGGAAAGATAAAAGTTCGCACAGGTGCCCTTTTTAATACGAGTGCTGTGTTTAAGGCCGATGGTAGTATTAAAGCCCCGCTCATTTTAAAAAAGTTTCCAACCTCAGATGAATTGCCTTTTTGTAACCCGAGTACCATACCGCCTCCCACATTTAATATAAACCACACAAAAACGGGTGTTTTAATTTGTGCCGATGCGTGGTTTCCGCAAAATTACCGTGATTTGAATAGTAGTAAGGCATCTATTGTGCTTGTGCCGGCCTATTCTTCCGGTGTGGGTTTATGGGCTACCAAATGGAAAGGCTACAGTGGTTTAAGCAGCCCTAAAGATGCGCCAAAAGATGTTGACAGTACAGATATAGGACGCATTACCGAGGGCGAGGCCTGGCACAAATACAGCTTGATACGCCTAAAAAATACCGAAATTAAAATGGCGGTAGCCGTTTTTTTAAGGGGTGCTATTTGGAATTTGGGTACAGACGGACAATCGTTTATTTTTAAGGATAACAAAATTGAATCGGTACCCAAAACAGAGGGTCCAGTACTTTTTAATGTTGAAATGTAGTTGAGCGACTGTGCGAAATTAAGTGGCAACCAGTTAATTATTGAGCAGATTCCAAAGCCTGTCTTTTAATGCGGTTAACCCCGTTTGAGCTAGCGACGAAATAAATAAATGCGGCACATCTTTAGGCAAATCTTCTTCAATTTCTGCGATGAGTTCATCATCTAACAAATCTGATTTTGAG
>CAZGZH010000484.1:0-1669 GCA_964529645.1 uncultured Flavobacteriaceae bacterium | reverse complement strand
TTAAAATTTTAATTTAAACTTTATATAGTTATTGGTTTTAATAATTTATTTATACTGCTTTGACCAAACTAAAATTAAAAGGTTTATTTTTGAAAAGTATTTAACATCGCTTTAACATTATTTAATATGAAATATCTATTCTCGCTATTTTTATTCATTGGTTATTTTAGCTTTGCGCAACAATCAGACGACACACAAGTCAAGTTAAATTCTCCTTACGCGACAATTTATACACACCTGCATTTTTTACAAGCAGATTCTTATCAGCCAGAATTGGCAGCTAAAACTATTTTTGGTTTAAAAGGGAAAAAAGCCGCACAAAAAGCTATAAAACTTAAAAAAATATTAGATGGAAGAGGCCTGTTTGTCAATATGGAAAAACTGCCAAAAAACCCCAATTTTAAAGATACAACACAAGTTTCAAACCCACAGGTTTATCCTTTATTTCCTTTTAAAATGCCTGAAATTTACCTGGAAAAAGTGGGTAATAATTGGTATTATTCAGAAAACACTGTGAGTAATATTGATAAATTATACAATCAAGTATTTCCTTGGGGAAGTACTTTTATAAAAGGACTCATACCTGAGTCTATGCACAAAAGTTTTCTCGGTATTGAGTTTTGGCAAATAGCTGGGTTTTTAATTTTACTGGCTATATCTGTATTTCTTTTTCATTTATTTAAGCGTGTCATCTTTGCTGTTTTAAAACGTATTGAAACAATTTTAGTAAAAAATACTTCAGAAGAAATAACAGCAGCTATAAAAAAACTATCACGTCCTATAACCTTAATTTTAGTTTTTTGGTTTATAGAAAAAGGCCTACCCATTTTAGAGTTTCCCATAGCAATAAGTAGCTTTTTGTTTTTAGGATTAGATATAGCACGTACTGTTTTTTGGATTTACGTTTTCTTAAAATTGGTACATGTTGTAATGAGAATTTATGCAGATATTGCTGCAAAGACTGATAGTAAATTAGACGATCAACTGGTGCCTATTCTCAATAATTTACTACGTGGATTGGTTATAATTATTGGTATTTTTAATATGCTAAAACTCTTCGGAGTAGATACAACTACCCTTATTGCAGGGATGTCAATTGGTGGTTTGGCTGTTGCTTTAGCTTCTCAAGACACGGTAAAAAATCTGATAGGTACTTTTATGATATTCTTAGACCAACCTTTTCAGATTGGCGATTGGATTGAAGCAGGAGGTGTAGTGGGTACAGTTGAAGCCGTTGGGTTTAGGTCAACACGTGTACGTGCTGCCGATACATCGTTATTTCAAATTCCAAATAGTTCATTAGCCGAAATGGTTGTCAATAATAAAGGCTTGCGTTTGTACCGTCGTTATAATACGCAATTAGGCTTGCGTTACGATACGCCACCCGAATTAATAGAGGCTTTTGTAAATGGTATAAGAGAACTTATAAAAGCCCACCCAGATACCCGAAGCGATGCTTTTAATGTAGAATTTTCTGGTTTTGGCGATTCGGCTTTGCTTATTTTAATGAATATGTATTTTACGTCATTAGGATGGAACGAAGAGCAATCTTCTAAACACCGTTTACATATTGCCATTGTAAAATTAGCCAAGGGCTTGGGCGTCGATTTTGCTTTCCCTTCTACAACGGTTATGATAGAACAATTTCCAGAAAAAAAGGGTCTCGATA
>CAZGZH010000483.1:0-1679 GCA_964529645.1 uncultured Flavobacteriaceae bacterium | reverse complement strand
AGACCGAAACAGTTATTACCAAAAAAAATAAAAGAGGACAAAACGACTCTTTATCAACCTTTTTCAAATATGTTTAATGCTTATACAAAAGCGTTTAATAAAAAATACAATAGAGTAGGGAGTCTATTTCAAAAACATCCTAAAAGAATTCGTATATCAAATGAGAACTATTTACGTCGTCTAATTTTATATGTTAATACAAATCCCACTCATCATGGCATTGCAAATTATAGTGAGTATAAATTTTCATCATACAGCGAATTGGTTACACAAAAATCTGAATTATTATCTAAAAACGAAGTTATAACGTTATTTGAGAGTGTTGAAAATTTAAAGTTTGTGTTTCAGCAAAAGAAGATAAATATAGAAGCTATTAAAGATATAATACTTGAATAATCTATAGATTTTAGTGGACCTGATAGGTTTTTCGCCAAAGGCGGTCATCAGATTAAAACATTTACAGACCTACTAGGTTTTCAAAACCTAGTAGGTCTAATTTTGATTTAAAATCAGTTAAGCCTTTTTTAAATAGTCCTTACAAATTTTACGCATAGCGGTATTGGCCGAATTAAAGGCCCAAATAATTGAGCCTCCTTTTTTACCGGCACTTAAATCGCCTAGTAGAAACATACCTTGTACGTTGGTTTCATAGCCTTCTTTTAAAATAGGGTTTGGGCCGTTAAAGGCTATACCAATGGTCTTTAAAAAGTTTTCGGGCGTAGAGCCTCCTAAGGCATATATAATATAATCGAAAGTAGTGTCAGCGTAATGGTCTTCTTCAAAATGTACTTTTGGTTTGCCATTATCGTCACTGAGATGGCTTATGTTTGAACCAAACAACAATGTTGTTTTTTGTGTGCCAGCTAAAGACAACAAACTATCGCGGTTAATATTGTTCATCCGCGATACGGTCTTTTTACGGTAACTAAGTGTCACATCGTTATTTTCGTTGTCTTCAGATAAAAATTGACAGTATTCAGAGGCTGAGTCGCCACCACCTACAACCAATACTTTTGTATTTTTAATTTCTAAAGTTGTCAAATCAAATAAGACACGTTTTTTTAGGGCGGGTATTATTTTATAAGAGGGTTTTTTGGGTTTTCCTAAAATACCCACGGCAATGGCGATGGTTTTTGAGGTATATGTGCCTTTATCGGATATAATTGTAAATTTTTGGGCGTCGTCTGATTTTATAATTTTACTAACTGTTTCGTTATAAAGGACGTTTATATTGTAATTATAAATCGTTTTATCTAAATAAGAGATTGTTTCGTTTTTAGAGGAATCTGTCAAGCACATAACACCCGTACATTGCGGTGTAAATCCTTTAAAATTAGCGGTTACCAATTTATTATCAGGGTAATATTTTTTAATGGTGTAAGAGTGTTCTTCGGCTTTTTCTATGACCAAAACTTTATCGGCCGGAACACCAAAAGTGCGGGCTTCTACAGCCATACTCAAGCCGCCGGGACCGGCACCTATAATGATTATTTCGTACATTTTTTAACAGGTTTTTGTATTTCAAATTTAAAGGATTAAATTCCTTTAAAAAGTGGTTTTAAATTGTTATTAATTATATAACAAAGCACAGCTATTTTACCCTCAAGGACATAAAAAAATTGTCTTGATGATTATTGTAATTATTTAAAAAGGCTCTACAACATTATAAGATCGTAAGA
>CAZGZH010000482.1:0-1683 GCA_964529645.1 uncultured Flavobacteriaceae bacterium | reverse complement strand
AGCCGTAATAACTTAAGTTTTTATCTAATTTATTATTTCCAATTCTACTAATGCTATTAACTGATAAACCGAAACCAACTGTAAATCCGTCAGCGATATATCTACCAATATGTAATCTATCTATGGCATGGGCTGCATTGTAATGGTCTTTGATGTTCCAGAAATCACCCCCCCATCCTCCTATGCCAGGAGCATTTTGATTAGTTGGGTAAAAATCTACCGCGTTTGCACCCAAATCAAATGCCCACGGATTGTTTGCATCTTGTGCTTTTAAGCTACTAAAACTAGCAACTACTAATAAAGTTAATAAAACTTTTCTTAAATGTTTCATTGTTAAAAATTTAAAATTATAGATTCTTGAATTATTTTTTACTCTTAATATGCAAATATAAAAAATATTAGATAATATTCTGTACTATGTAGTATAATTTATGTTAAACATATTTTTTTTTAATCTTCTTATTGGATTTTATAACAAATTATATATTAATAATATAAAGATCTATTATCAACAATTTCGGCCGCATATTCTAAAGCATTGTACATTTTATAGTTCGTTATTTGTAATTTAGAAGATATTTGATTTCTAAAAGCATCATAATTAGGAAGATTAACAGGTTCGACTCTATCAATAATTTTTACTGCAAATACACCTGCTCTTCCAACTACACCCCTTAATAAATCTCCTTTCTTAGAGGCATTTATAGCACCTACAACACTAGGAGCTCTACCTGCTATTGACAATACAGGACTTGCCAATGACACTGCCAAAGAACTCTGAACAGTAGATTTAAATCTAACAGAAATATCTTTTAGAGACATCTTATCCATTTCATTCTTAATATATTCAGCTTTCTTTTTATTAATTAAAATACGTCTAACCTTATTTTTTGCACGAGAAACAGCCATTAAACCGGCTTTATATTTACCTGTTAATTTTACCACAACATATCCATTATCTGTATCAAATCTTTTAACATCTCCCAATTTGGTTTCTTTTTTAAAGCTCCAATTTATAATGGTTCGCTGGTTTTTAAGACCCGATAGTGTTTCGTTTAACACTTTAATTCCTGTAGAAGGGTTTACATTATACCCTTTTTCTATGGCATGTTTCATGAAGTTAGCGCCATTAGTAATATCAGATGTAAATGTTTCAGCTTTTTCAAATACATCATTTTCTGTATCTTCTGAGGCCTCAATTTTTTTACCAAATGTGACAACTTTTATGGCTTTTTGAAATTTCTTTTGACCATCGATTCTAATGATATGATACCCAAAACTTGATTTTACAACACCAACTTTTCCCGTTTTGTTAGAGAAAGAAAAATCTCTAAATTCTGGAACCATTGAATTATAAGTAAACCAATTTAAAGCACCTCCTTTTGCACCACTTCCTTTATCATACGATATCTTTTTAGCGATCTCTGCAAACTTCTTTTTGTTGTTTTTTACTAATTTGTAAATACTATCTGCCATTTTCTTGGCTTGCGCTTCAGTTTTAGTATCTGTTGAACGTAATGCGCCTTTATACGATATTAATATATGACTCGCTTTTACAGAATCTGGCATGTTTTTAAAATCTAACACTTTTGTTATTTTTAAAAACCCTTTATCTTTATAGGGCCCTATAACATCGCCTTTTGAGGCTTTTAAAATAGGGTCTGCTACTATTTTAGGTAATTT
>CAZGZH010000481.1:0-1688 GCA_964529645.1 uncultured Flavobacteriaceae bacterium | reverse complement strand
GAAGGTTTCAATAAATTTCGGTTTGACATTAAAAGTGATTTGCGTGGCGTTTCCCCAGGCACTATTTTGCGATTTAGCTTTTATTCGTAGGTGATAGCTACCGCTTTTTAGGGAGATAAAATCGAGAAAATCATTATCTGTTTCTTTCCAATTATTATCGTTTATTTGGTATTGATACTTGACTGACCTTGGCGAAGAAAAATAGAGTGATTTAAAATTAACCGTAACATCGCGTTGTTTTGGGTTAAAATCTAACTGTTTAAAATTGCTGTAAATAGAATCGCCTGCTTTGATACTGCTTATTGTGACGTCAAGTTTTGGCAATACTTGTTTGTCGAATAAATCGATATCAACAAAAGACACGCCTCCGCTTGACCCAATTACTAACCTGTTCTTTTCGGATTCATATTGCAATGCATACACTTCGTTTGAGGGTAATCCGGTTTGTTTGTTAAGAAATTTAATCGCCTTACCGTCAAATAAAAAAAGGCCTTTCATATTGCCAATCCAAATTCTGTTTTTTTTATCTACCGCTAAAGATGTTGATGCAGATAAATCGAAATTATCAATAGTGGAATAACTTATAATAGAATTGTTTTTAAGGTTGTAAGTAGCGATTCCTTTTTCCCCAGCTATCCAAATATGGTTTTCGTCAGTTTGAATAATGCTACTAATTTTTGCATTCAGAATAGGATTTGAAGGGAAAAAGGTCTTAGTCATTTTAATCTTTCCCAACTCGTCTATAGAGATTGATGCTTTACATAAACCAAGTCCGGTGCCAATCCATACATTTTTTTTGGAGTCTTCAAAAATTTGATTGATGCGGTTGTTCTTAAAGTCCTTACCAAAAACAGTTTGTGTATTAATTTGGGTTTTTTTAACTTGAATAGATTTTTGAATAGAAATATTATTTTGCCTCTGTCCAAATAAATAGAGACCATTATTGAGTTTCGCAAATGAGAGTGCGGCAAAGATGTGAAACGTCATCCCTTGATAAAAAGTATTTATAGTCTCATTGGTTTTAGGGGCACTACACACATAAAATTCACCGTCAATATTTTTTATAGAATAGATGTATTCTGTTACATATAGGTCAGCGTTCTTTTTAATTAAGTTTAATTTCCCATTTTCTAAAACGCTGATACCATTAAAAGTGCCGAATAATAATTTACCAGATTTGTCTTTTTCTATGGCATAAACATTATTACTGCTCAAACCATCATTTTCGTTATAACTGCTAATATATAGATTGTTGATACAAAACACCCCTTTGCCAAAAGTGCTAACCCAAATATTACCCTCTCTATCATCGTAAAATTTGTTGATTAAAGTGTTTTGTAATCCAAATTTTTTACCAATATCAATGATTTTATTTGAGCCATTTGGAATCAGATAAAAACCTTTGTTCATGATAGAAAACCAAACGTTTTGATTGCTGTCAGTTAAAATTGAAACAACGTCATTATTCCCTGTAATATTTATGGGATATTTGCGAATAATTGTATTATTTTTTATTTTATAAATGGCTCCTTTTGCGCCAATTATATAGCTATTATCCCGATTTGGGTAAAGGCAATAAATGTTTGTTTTTGGCAAGCCCGCAATATTAATTTTAGAGAAAACACCCGATTTATAATTATACAGCCCCTTTGTGGTTAAGGCTATTAAATCCTCATTTGGTAATTTTT
>CAZGZH010000480.1:0-1693 GCA_964529645.1 uncultured Flavobacteriaceae bacterium | reverse complement strand
ATAGCTCAACTTTTCTACCAGTGTCTTTTCCTGTATTGTCTAAAACAGCTACCTTCATTATTTCTCAATTATTACATAAGAGTTGTTGTGTCCTGGAATAGCACCTTTTATTACTAAAAGGTTTTTTTCTGGAACTACTTTTAAAACTCTCAAATTTTGAACTTTCACTTTTTCACCACCCATTCTACCTGCCATACGCATTCCTTTAAAAACACGCGCAGGATAAGAGGCTGCACCAATAGATCCTGGAGCACGTAAACGGTTGTGTTGACCGTGTGTTGCTTGTCCAACGCCAGCAAAGCCATGACGTTTAACAACTCCTTGAAATCCTTTTCCTTTAGAAGTACCCGATACATCGACAAACTCACCTTCTTCAAAATGAGTTACATCAATAGAGTCTCCTAATTTATACTCTTCTTCAAATCCTTGGAATTCAACGACACGTTTTTTAGAATTGGCTCCCGCTTTTTTAAAGTGCCCTTTAAGCGCTTTAGTGGTATGCTTATCTGTTTTGTCATCGAAACCAAGTTGTAACGCTTCATACCCGTCAACCGCTTTGGTTCTGACTTGGGTAACTACGCAAGGACCCGCTTGAACAACGGTACATGGTATATTTTTACCATTCTCGTCGAAGAGGCTTGTCATTCCGATTTTCTTTCCTATTAACCCAGACATATATTAATTATTAATTTAATTATTTACTTATACTTTAATTTCTACTTCTACACCACTTGGCAACTCCAATTTCATCAAAGCATCAATTGTTTTTGATGATGAACTGTAGATATCTAACAAACGTTTGTAAGAGCACAATTGAAATTGCTCTCTAGATTTTTTGTTTACATGTGGCGAACGCAACACGGTAAAAATCTTTTTGTGTGTTGGTAAAGGGATAGGGCCATTAATAATAGCACCTGAACTCTTTACAGTTTTTACGATTTTTTCTGCAGATTTATCTACTAAATTGTAATCGTAAGATTTTAGTTTTATTCTAATTTTTTGACTCATCTTGTATAATTTAGACTACTCTCCTTTTGCTTTTTTAATAACTTGTTCAGATATATTAGAAGGTGTTTCTTGATAATGTGAAAACTCCATTGTAGATGTGGCACGACCCGAAGACAAAGTTCTTAAGGTTGTAACATATCCAAACATTTCTGATAGTGGTACTAAAGCTTTAATAACTTTTGCACCAGCTCTGTCATCCATACTATTTACTTGACCACGACGACGGTTTAAATCGCCTACAATATCGCCCATATTTGCTTCTGGGGTAACCGCTTCAAGTTTCATAATAGGTTCTAAGATTACAGCACCAGCAGCTTTTGCTACAGCTTTGTAACCTAATTTAGCCGCCAACTCAAATGATAAAGCATCTGAATCTACAGGATGGTATGAACCGTCTTTTAAAGTAACTTTCATACTATCCATAGCGTATCCGGCCAAAGGACCGTTTACCATAGCTTGTTTAAATCCTTTTTGTACAGCTGGTATAAACTCTTTTGGAATGCGTCCACCTTTAACTTTATCAACAAATTGAAGACCTCCTAATTTAGCTTCTTCTTCATCTGCTGGGCCAATTTCGAAAATGATATCACCAAATTTACCGCGACCACCAGATTGTTTTTTATAAACTTCTCTATGCTCGGCAACTTTGGTTAAGGCTTCTTTATATTCTACTTGAGGTTGTCCT
>CAZGZH010000479.1:0-1695 GCA_964529645.1 uncultured Flavobacteriaceae bacterium | reverse complement strand
GCCCTTTAAAAACGTGCCCATCGCCAATAGCCATCAATCCAAAAATGGGAATCAACAGACCGCCCGTAAACAAACCTATGGCGTTGATTGAATCTGAAACAGCCACGGCTTTTAAACCCCCAAAAATAGCATAAATAGAACCGACAATACCGATGCCCCAAACGGTAATCCACAAGGCTGTACTTTCTGATACTCCCAAAATTTCGGGGACGTTAAACATGGTTTTTAACGCCAAAGCCCCAGAGTATAAAACAATGGGTAAAAAGATAATGGCATACCCCGACAGAAACAAAACAGACACAATGGTTTTGGTGCTTTTACCATAACGCCTTTCTAAAAACTGCGGAATGGTGGTGAGGCCACCTTTTAAATAACGCGGCAACAAAAACAAAGCCGTAACTATCATAGCTACCGCCGCAAAAGTTTCCCAAGCCATTACCAAAATACCTTGCGAATAAGCTTGTCCGTTAAGACCCACAATTTGCTCGGTCGATAAATTTGTCAACAATAATGAGCCCGCTATAACAGGTGCCGTGAGACTCCTGCCGCCTAAAAAGTAACCTTTAGACGAGGTTTCGTCTGTTTTGCGCGTTGCCAACCACGCTATTAATCCCACCAATGCCGTAAAACCTACAAACGATATTATTTCCATTTTATAATTTTTAATCTAAAAAGACAATTTCTTCACCCGTTTTTAAATCGAACTTTTTTCTAAAATAATACACACAAGCGTAAATAATAGGCGTATCGAATAGGGCCACAATCACTTTAAAAAGATAGCCGTTTATCAAAAGTTTGCCAAATAAATCCCATTCAATCACGTTAAACGAACACAATAATAACAGTACAGTTAATGTGTCCAAAAACTGTGAACTCATCGTCGAAAAATTATTGCGTAACCACAGGTGTTTGCCTTTGGTTAAGCCTTTCCAGAAATGAAATATTTTAATATCAACAAACTGAGCGATTAAATAAGCCATCATCGATGAAAATACAGCTATAGCCGAAAAGCCAAAAACCTTGTGATACATCCCATCGCCTACAGGCGACCACTGTGTGGCCGGCGCCCCATCAGCAACTATAATAATGAGCAAAGCAAAAAGCGAGGCAAAAATACCCGCAATAACCACTTTATTGGCCTTCTTTTTACCGTAAATTTCTGAGATAATATCGGTAATTATAAAAGTAATGGGGTACGGTAAAATACCTACCGATAATTCAAAATGATACCAGCCAAAAGGATTCCAAGTAAAGAACTTTTGAAAGATTAAATTAGAAACCACTAAGGCTGTAATAAACAGTGTGGCCAGAATTAAATATATTTGATGGGCTAAAAGTTTTTGCTTTAAGGACATATAAAAATTAACAAGCCACTAAAATATAAAAATTAAATTAGTTGAAATTTTCTACATTTGTTTTAGCAAAACCTAACAAAAAAATCAGATTTAATTAATTTATGAAAGCACATATTTTCCCAGGACAAGGCGCACAACACACAGGTATGGGATTAGACCTCTACGAAAATGCAACCCTAGCTCAAGAACTATTTGAACAGGCTAACACTATTTTAGGCTTCTGTATTACCGATATTATGTTTGAAGGCTCCGTCGAAGACCTCAAACAAACCAAAGTCACCCAACCAGCTATTTTTTTACATTCGGTTATTTTGGCACAGATTTTAGGTAATGTTTTTAA
>CAZGZH010000478.1:0-1704 GCA_964529645.1 uncultured Flavobacteriaceae bacterium | reverse complement strand
GAGCATCTGCCTTCTAAGCAGACGGTCGAAGGTTCGAATCCTTCTGCGATCACTTAAAAACCTGCTAACCGCAGGTTTTTTTATGTCATGTCTTAAACAATATATTTGTAAATAAAAGATGTCGAAGGTTCCCCCGAAGCGTCGGGGCTTCTGTGATCACTTAAAAACCTGCGGTTAGCAGGTTTTTTATTATAAAAATTACTTACTTATATTGCTTTATAAGAAGACAATAGCCCATTTTTAAAGTATAAATTAATATTTTTATATTGCCACTGCTCTAAATTACCACTGGTATTAATCTTCTTAGGTTTCCCTAGTGAAAATTCACAAGCCTTTTTTGTCATACCAACTAAAACATTTTCGTTTAAAATAATTTTATATCTATCAGGATATTTTTCTTTTATTAGGTGGTAATTTTTTTCGGACAAAGCTGTTTTATCGAAGTCATTTTTAGAGACTAAAAATTTATTATTCAAATCGTCCTTGAGGATGTAAGAAATATTAAAATTTTTATCATCGAGTGTGACTTTATCAATTGTCCATAATTTTTCTTTCCCAGGTTTGGCTTCAAAACCATCGGTAAGATATATTATGGGATGTGATAATTTTCTTAGAATAAATCTTTTACCCAATTTTTCTTTTTCTATTTTTTTAAAATAACCCTCTACCAAAAACGGAAATGAGTCTGGTTTATATTTATTATAAATATAGTAAATTGTATCAGCATCATTTTTGTCTACTAAAACTAAGGCTTGCTTTTTAGATTTGCTTATAACAATATCTTTAATTAAAAAAAATCTATTGACCAAAGCGTCGTATCCAGAAGAAATACCCATACTGTGCATATAAATATTTGGTGGTGCAAATTCAGATCTTTTTGGACTTTTTATAAAATTTAAGAAGCCATTCTTACGTAAATATTCTGGTTTGGGTTTTACAAATAAGGTCTGACCTATTAAAAATTTGATCCTAACACCAGGAAAATTATAGGTACTGTCGTAGGCATTTGTAAAAGACTTTTTAAAAGATTTTTTTGTGGTAGAAGTTCTAGTGACGCTGATTTGTGCATTAAGAATTGAGGTCAGCAAAAACATGAGGAGTAATATTCTTTTCATAACCAATTTTAATTTATACAAATATAATAAAAGCCATTTACAATCAAATAATTATGTTAAAATATAAATTTCACTCTTCCTACAATATCACTCTCAAGCATAACTTTAATACCATGAGGGTGTGTTGACGAATTTGTCAGAATTCTTTTTACAAGACCCTCGGTTAGTTTTCCGCTGCGTTGATTCTGTTTTTGAACGACAGATACCCTAGCCCCAATCTTTATATCTTTTCTAATGTTCCCGTTTACTGTCATATAAATTGTATTTAGTTATACATCACATTAAAATTAACCTTTAGCGTGTCAGCGGTTTTAAGCATACCAAAAAGCGCTTTAGGAGGTTTTATGTTATAGTCAGTCATCTTGAGTTTTTTATCGCCTACAACAGTAATATTATTGTCTTTAACAGTTACAAATAATTTTAGAGGAACCTGTCTGCTTACACCAGAAATAATTAAATTTCCTGTGGTTTGTAGGCTGTATTTTTGAGGATTTATACGTGTTATTTTATCTATTCTTTTAAGCTGATAAGCAATTGTACCGTATTTAGCAACCTGTAAGGTATTGCACATTTTTTTTATCATGCCTTT
>CAZGZH010000477.1:0-1709 GCA_964529645.1 uncultured Flavobacteriaceae bacterium | reverse complement strand
GAACAGTCTAAAAATGTATTTGTTTTACCCGTTGTATTTGGCTGGAACGATTTGGGTACTTGGAATTCTCTCTACCAAAAATTACCCAAATTAGAAAATGACAATGCCGTTATAAATGCCAAATCTATTTTTAGAGAATCTAAAGGTAATTTACTGAGAACAACTAAAGGTAAATTGGTAGTTGTACAAGGCTTAGACGATTTTATAATTGTAGAAAAAGACGACGTTTTACTAATCTGTCCACGCTCTAAAGAACAAGAAATTAAACAAATAGTAGCCGATGTAAAAAAGAAAAACATGTCATAAATATGGAAACACCAGAAAGCAATAATGTAGAAAACACACCCGATTTAAAGGGCGCTTTTAACGAAATAAAAATGTTTTTTAGAGAACTGCTCGACATCCAAAAAGGAGCTGATAAACAGGGCACTATTCAAGATGTAAAAGACAATATTTCTATGAAAGGGCATGCGGCGTGGATACTTATTTTTTCCATTCTCATGGCTTCAATCGGTTTAAACGTCAGTTCTACCGCAGTTGTTATTGGCGCCATGCTTGTATCGCCTTTAATGGGGCCTATTTTGGGTATTGGTGTGTCTATTGGTATTAATGATATCGATACGCTTAAACGCTCGCTTATTAATTTTGGTGTTACGGTAGGATTAAGTGTTATAACCTCTTTTTTGTTTTTTAGTATTCCTATTTTTAAAGAAGCTACTCCTGAGATTTTAGCTCGTACAAAACCCGATGTACGCGATGTTTTACTAGCCTTAGCAGGCGGATTGGCGCTTATCGTGGCTTTGAGTCGTCGTAAAGAAATGACAAACACGGTAGCAGGTGTCGCTATTGCCACCGCTTTAATGCCGCCGTTGTGTACCGCCGGATACGGCTTAGCCACGGGACATTTCAATTATTTTTTAGGCGCTATGTTTCTCTTTTTAATCAATAGTATTTTTATTGCTTTAGCGACATTTTTTATTGTCAAGTTTTTGCGTTTCCCAATGTTAAAATACATCAATTCTGCCAAGCGTAAACGCATTGCACAGATGGCATCGTTTGTAGCTTTTGTTATTTTTGGCTTGAGTATTTATCTTTTTTACGGATTGTTTTTACAGAATAATTTTAAACAAAAATCAGAAGAATTTGTACAGGAGCTCAAAGACAAAGGTGTTAGTATTATAGACAATGCCCAAACGGTTGACTATAAAAACAAGCAGGTAAACTTATACGTTTTTGGCACAACAGTTTCTAAAGAAACTATTAATGAATGGCAAGTGTTACTCGATAAAAAAGGTTTAAAGGCCACCTTAAACGTTCGGCAAAATAAGGACGATTCTGATATTAGAAACGACTTGAATAATTTACGCGATTTGTATGCCCAGAACCAAAAAATCATCAGCTCACGCGATGACAATATTGCGCAAAAGGATGCTAAAATAAAACTCTTAGAGACACAAGTGACTTCTTATTTTAAGAATAAAATTCCCTTTGAACAAATAAGTAAAGAGGCCAAAATTAATTACCAAGATTTACAAAATATGAGTTTTTACAAACGCATTACGACCGACTTTAATAAAATTGATACACTGGTTGTTTTTGAAACCGTGTGGCGCGATTCTATAGATCCAACCATCCAACAAAACAACTTAGAAAAACTAAAGCTTTGGTTAAAAACGCGTTTAGAGTTGGATACTCTAGAGGTTGTTTTT
>CAZGZH010000476.1:0-1719 GCA_964529645.1 uncultured Flavobacteriaceae bacterium | reverse complement strand
TAGAAATTGGTAATTTCACCATTTCTCTCATAGCACTTAATTTAATGACTAAAAATCAGCATAAAAATCAGCAAAAAGAATGATAAAAATCAGCTCTACAAGGTGTTAATATCGCTACAATTATTTTACTATATTTGAAAAAATTAAAACAAAAATTATGTTTATAGGTCATTACGCAGCAGCTTTTGCCTTAAAGGGAAAAGAAAAAAAGGCGTCGTTAGGTATGCTTTTTATAGCCACCCAATTTGTAGACATACTTTTCTTTCCGTTTGTAGTAGCGGGTTTAGAGCATCTTAAATTTGTAAAGGGTTTTACCGCCGTTAACGATTTTAATATGGATTTCTACCCTTTTACTCACGGTTTATTAGGAAGTTTTGTGTGGGCGCTTTTGTTTTATGTTATATACCGCTTTGTCGTGGTTAAAAATAAAGCTGACTCTAAACGTATTGCAATTGTTATGGCCTTGGCTGTTTTATCGCATTGGTTTACAGATTTAATTGTACACACCCCAGACTTACCTTTAATTAGCGGTCAGCCAAAATTTGGTTTTGGTTTGTGGCGCAACAAAATATTAACCTATTTTACAGAAGCTATTTTACTTATTTTAGGACTGTTGTACTACCTTAAAAAAACAAAAACCGTCTCTAAAGCAGGTAGCTATGTGGCAATTGTTTTTGTTGCTTTTTTATTGCTGATAAATTACTTAAACCTCTTTGTCTTACCGGCTAATGACGCTATTAAATCGCTTACCCTATCGGCTTTAGTATTTTACTTTTTATTTGCAGGAATCGCCCATTTTGTGGATAAAAAGAGGATTTGATTTTACTGATTCTTGTACTATATCTGAATAGTTATTTGTACGCGGATTGCAAATCCGCGCGCGTAGGCACCTTGGTTTTAATCTCATTATTACCAAAAGAGAAACTAGCTTTTTCTCTTGAAGAACACGCGTTTACAATTATTAAAATAACAATAAAAAAAATATTTTCATATTTGGAAATCTTATAATCACAGGAAAAGTAAATTTTACAAATTAGTTGAAAAACCATTATTCATTCTTACCAATGTCCCCGTATGAAAGAACGACCATGTTATTAGTAAAAACAAAAGAAATGAACATATAAAAATTATTGTTTTATTCTCTTTAGATTTTATTGACATCTCTTTTAGAATATTACTCTCTCTACGCTTGTAATAATAACTATTAAACAAAAATAAAATCATTCCAATAGCATAAAACCACCATTTAGAATAATTAATAAACATACCTCCATATAAATATAACAAGTACAAATTTAACAGTGAAAATATAAAAAATGATTCAAATAGAGCCAATACTATATTGCAATAAAAAAAAGGTTTATCTCCCCAATATTCAATTCTAATTATTTTTTTATAAAATATATATATTGTGTAGTATAAATAATGCATCGTATTATTTTAAATGGAAATGTTAACTACCATACTACTGGCCATCGTCCATACGCCTGTTTGCAAGCTATACAAATTTAGTTATAATATTTCTATTTTTATAGGCAGGATTAACTGCGTTGATCCTTTGTGTTCCGTAGTCTAATTGAAAAGCTACAAATCTATCAATTTGCGCTTTCTTTATTTATACGGCGCTTTGAGAGCAAGCTCTAAGCTTGTATAAATAAAGAAAGCTTGCAATTACATTGCAAGCTTTTCATTCTTAAGTGACCCCGGCAGGATTCAAAC
>CAZGZH010000475.1:0-1724 GCA_964529645.1 uncultured Flavobacteriaceae bacterium | reverse complement strand
GCTATTCTGGAAAATCGCACCTGTACGCAGGCCGAAGCAAAAGCAGCCATGAATACACTTCTTAGTCACTACATTTTAAGAGTTTCTTGTCAACAGCCTTCAGAATATTTTGTTGTTGTTTAGTCAGTGTTACTGTTTTTGTGAACGTAGTTTTAGTTTTCTCATTAAGGAAATATATCTTATACATCCCCTCCAATTGTTCCAGTGCTCCGTTTGGACTGAGATCCATGCCTTTTTCTTTTATGACCAAATTTAGCGTCGATAAAAGTAAATAAGAAAGATAACAAATGAAAATGTGAGCCCTTACATTTTTTTCAAGCCACATTCTAATTGGTCTAACTTTTACAACTCCTTTAAGACATTGAAAAGCTTTTTCTACCACATCTTTTTCAAAATATCGTTTTATTGCTTCGGCTGAATCTATCTTTTTAGTAGAAAATAATAAAGAAAATCCATCGCTTTTTTCTGCCAAAGATACAGCTTGAGCAATTATCTTTCCTCTTTTATTGATGTACTTCTCCAGATTTAGTGGGATTTTCTTATCTTCATTAAACCGTTTTTGTGCTTTAGATATTTTTAACAATCTTCTTTCTTGTTTTTGTACTCTTGTTTGTCGATTTAGACATACATACAAATACCCTTTAGTTTTATCGTATGTAAACCTTTTTGCTATAACATAAATTGATGTATTTTGTAATTGCACCCTATTTTTTGGTAAAGTTATTTTATTATTTTTCAAGATTGAGTCAATTTCTAAAGATAGTTTACCTTTAATTGCTAATCCACAAAGGACATTAAATCCCATATCTTTAGCGTCGTTAATATTTATTTTTGAGCTTATTCCCCTGTCCCATACCAAAAATGTATTTTTTATACCATAATCTTTGAAAGCCCGTAGTAATTCAAATAAAGATCTTGAATCAAAAACATTGCCGGGAAATGTTCTATGAAATACAGGGATTCCCTGTTTTGTGGTTGATAATCCAATCTGGACAATCTTTTTGAAACCACCTTCTTTGCTTTTTCCACGTTTCGCAATTTTACAATCAGACCCGAAAAAATAGGCATTGGTTAAATCATAAAAATAATTTTCCTCGTCAAGTTTGAACTCTGATTTTATTGACTTGAAAATTTTCTCTTGAATAAACTCAATCTTATCATAGCTACCTATACTTTCAAAAGCACCAGCAACTCTTTTTTCCGTTAATCCCTCTAAATTAAGCAGACGATTGAGGTCGGTTTTTGCGAACCAATCCTGCATTTTGTTGATACTTTTAGGGTTAATACAGTGTGAGTAAATCATACTCAAAAGCTCTGCAGAATATTCTCCCAAGATTTCATGTAATCCAATTTTCTCGGCGAGAGAGTTTAATACAAGAAGGGGACCATGAACTTTAACATTACTGACAGAAATATCAGTCATGGTGCTACTTAAGACTGTTTTTCCATCAATTTCTCTACCCACATACCTAATGAATTTTTGTCTTACTTTTTTACCTTCACGGACGCTCTTTACTTCCGCAAGATATACACAATTTCCTACTTTAATTTTTCTAATAAATGTCATTGTAGTGTTTATCTAAACACTACTAGTATATAAACCTTCCGTTTCAAATTTATTAAAATAAGAGTTTATCGTCATAGAAATTAACAAAGTAATCAAGGAAAAATGTAGTGACTAAGAATTAGCTAGAGGTTGGGTAAATAGATCATTATATTCAATT
>CAZGZH010000474.1:0-1727 GCA_964529645.1 uncultured Flavobacteriaceae bacterium | reverse complement strand
TTATTTTGAATTTAGAGAGCTTCTAAATGTTTGACAAGTCGGTGCCCTTCTTCACTTCTAAAGCTATAGCTTGAGAAGTTGTTCTTGGAAATCCGTCAAAAATAATACCGTTGGCATCAGCGTTTTTGTCAACTTCAGCTTTTAGCATATCAATTGTTACTTCATCGGGTACTAAATTGCCTTTATCCATAAACGATTTTGCTAAAACCCCTAATGGTGTATTGTTTTTAATGTTAAACCTAAATACATCGCCAGTAGAAATATGAATGAGTTGGTAACGTTCTTTTAAAAATGTGGCTTGTGTACCTTTTCCGGCACCCGGAGGGCCAAAAAGAACAATGTTTTTCATTAGTTGGTTGTTTTTAGTTGATATATATCAGATAAATTACGTCCGAGACCATCATAATCTAGTCCGTAACCTACAATAAATTTATTTGGAATAGAGAGCCCTATAAAGTCTATATTTAAGTCCTTTTTAAAAACGTCTGGTTTAAAAAATAGGGTTGCTATTTTTAAGGCTTTAACTTTTTTATCTTTAAATATTTGATAAATTTCTTCTAGTGTGTTTCCTGTGTCAATTATATCTTCTAAAATAACAACGGTTTTTCCTTCAATATTTTCTTGTAAACCTACTAATTGTTTTATTTTGCCTGTAGAACTTGTGCCTTGATAAGAAGAAAGCTTTACAAACGACACTTCGCAAGCTTCGTTGTAATGTCTTACAAAATCGGCTAAAAACATAAAAGAGCCATTTAAGATACCAATAAAAATGGGTTGTTCTCCTTTTAATTCAGTTGCTATATCATGAGCCATTTTTTTAACTGTAGCTTCAATTTCTGCGGCCTTGATAAAAGGTGTAAAATGTTTATCGTGTAGTTTTATGGTATCCATATTTTTATCTTTATACAAAATAACAAAAAAACCGCCTTTTATCGAGGCGGTTTATTAAAAAGTTATCTTTTTTTATTTACTTGTTTTATCTAGTTTTTTTGAAGTAAGATACATTATTGGAGACGCAATAAATAATGATGAATATGTACCCACAATTACCCCAATAATTAAGGCAAACATAAAGCCACGAATAGTTTCGCCACCATCAATAAAAATGGCTAATAAAACAATTAATGTTGTTAAAGACGTATTTATGGTACGGCTTAAAGTACTACTAAGTGCTTTATTTATCATAGTTTTTTGTTCCCAAGTATGGTGTATTTTGGTAAATTCTCTAATACGGTCAAAAATAACCACGGTATCATTTAATGAGTACCCAACAACCGTTAAAATAGCGGCAATAAAGGCCTGATCTATTTCTAAATCGAAGGGTAAATATTTGTATAATAAAGAGAATGTACCTAGTACAACTAATACATCGTGGAAAACAGCAACAACGGCCCCTAAACTAAATTGCCATTTTCTAAAACGCAATAATATGTATAAGAACACTACAATAAGTGAGCCTAGAATGGCCCAAAAAGCATCTTTTTTAATGTCATCGGCAATAGTTGGCCCCACTTTTACAGCTTGCATAATGCCAATTTTATGAGCCGTTTCGCCACCTGGTTTAAATTGGTCTATTGTTAAGCCATCTGGTAAAAATGATTTAATACCATTAAATAATTTTGCTTGTACTTCGTCATCGGCTTTTATGCCATTTTTATCGACATTGTATTTTGTCGTTATTTTTAATTGATTGTCGCCACCAAAAGTTTTTACTTCTGGAGCACTAC
>CAZGZH010000473.1:0-1731 GCA_964529645.1 uncultured Flavobacteriaceae bacterium | reverse complement strand
TGTTGAGTCACGTAATAACGTAACATTTTCTTACCTTTATAAACCATCATTAATTCCTTCGGAATTAATGTTGGAGGTAAATAACATGACTAAACTAAATGAAAAAAAAGACGGTGGATCATACAGCAAATTAAAAAATCAACCCCAATTAACGAAATTGCTTTAGCACAAAAGATCAATCGTAAAACAGTTTGGGAAATTAAAAAGAAATATGATCTATATGGTGATGAAGGTCTTAAAACACATAAATCTGGTCGTCTTTTTGAACCACTTAATTCTAAATTTTATAATCTTGTTATTGAGGAGTGGAAGAAGAATAAATGCGGAGCTCGTAAATTACATGCTGTATTAAAACGCAAAGGATTTAGCGTTTCAAGAAGGAAAATAGAACAAGTTCTAATTGCAGAAGGATTTCAAAAGCCTTGCAAAGAAAGAAAAAAACCCAGGAAATACAAACGATATGAGTGGCCATTACCTAACTTTATGTGGCATACTGATTGGCACGTAATTAAAGCACAAAAATTAAGGGGTCAGAATATCCTAGTATATATTGATGATTGCTCGAGAATGATTATGAGTTATACTATTGGTGCTATGACAACTAAAAACTCATTATTTGCATTATATTCAGCAATTGTAAAGCATGGAGTTAGCCCATACTGTTTGAATAGTGATAGAGGAACTCAATTTTTCCCAAATAAAAAAGACAAGAATGGGAAAGCAAGTCATGCTTTTCAAGAAGTTTTAGAAGAATTAGAAATAGTGTTCATACCATCTAAGAAAAGACATCCGCAAACCAATGGTAAGAATGAACGTTTTTTTGGGATATTAGACAAGGAATTTGATGAACGATTTGAAGATATTGATCATTTCATCGAGTGGTATAACAATGAAAGATTAAGTGAGGCACTAAACTATATGACTCCAGCCGAAGCTTACAAAAAGAGGCTTTAAAAAGGTGTAAATATGTTACGTTAATTCGTGGCTGTTACGTTAAATCGTGACTATAGGTATTACTCTCTATATTTCCAACAATGCCACGGTTTAGGGTAACATTTGAGTAAAAGTGCTATGTGTGTTATTTTTCAGAATCATTTAAAAAGAAACATCAAAAATTTCTATACTGCAGTATCTAGGTTGATGTTACGTTAATTCGGTACTATACACACTAAAAACTCAACCAAAAGCTTTTTATATAGCCCATTCATTATTGCTTTAATAGTAGAGTAGGTGTAAATAATGGTAAAGCGAATAGGCGGTTTTAGACGAAAAACCAGAAGCAAACTTAAGAAATCAATCACAGATAAAGGTAAAATTAGTATTACTCGATTTTTCCAAGTATTTGAACAAGGACAACGTGTTATATTAAAAGCAGAACCTGATGTACAAAAGGGCATGTATCTACCACGATTTCACGGTAAATCTGGAATCATAAACGGTAAAGCAGGTAACTGTTATAAAGTACAAATTAAAGATATAAATAAGGAAAAAACAATAATTGTACATCCTATTCACTTAAAGGCAACAGCACAATGAACCCACAAGTAATATCCGAATCACCAGTATCAATGGTGGAAATGAAAGAGAAATTAAAGAATATTAAGAAACGTGATGAAGAGCTTAATTTTAGAGCTAACAGAACAGAAGATTATCTTAATAATTTAACTACGCTTAGCGCTAAAGATTATAAAGAAGCAAAAAAGAAAATAGAGACACTCGAGATACCTCGAC
>CAZGZH010000472.1:0-1749 GCA_964529645.1 uncultured Flavobacteriaceae bacterium | reverse complement strand
TTTTTTTTGGGGGGCCTAGAGTGTATATTTAGTATCTATAGGTTTTTCTTCACCATAACCCTGAGCCGTTAAGCGTTTTGAACTAATACCGTGAGCAATAAAATATTTACGGACAGCGTTAGCGCGATTATCAGATAATTTTAGATTACTTGCGCTAGATCCGGCACTATCAGTATGACCTTCAATATGGAATTGGGCTGCTTTGTATTGATTCATTATAAACACTATCTCGTCGAGTTGCTCTGTAACCCCTTCTTTAAAAGTGTATTCGTTTGTATTAAACAGAATAGTTTTAGCAAACTCGTTTAATTTTCTTTCAGCATCTTCTGTTATAACTTTATCTGGGCAACCACCATTAACAGCAGGGCCTGGCGCGTCAACACATTTATCATCTTTATCTAAGACACCATCACCATCTGTATCTGTATAAGGACAGCCTTCGTTATCTTCTGGACCTGGATCTGATGGACATAAATCGTTTTCATCACAAACACCGTCACCATCTGTATCTATACAACGACAAGCACCCTCAGACAAAAGAGTAGGTAAACCCATTAAACTCCCAAGAGAGGCATTTTTAGAAACTGGAACACTGTTAAATCTAAAAGAAGCAATTTCAGAATCAGGATTTTGTATAACACCTATTTTTGGTTGTGCATTACCACCCGTTCTGTTAGCTACATATATATTTTCATCAGGACCTAATTGTAAAGCGCCTAAGGCGTAATCGTATGGCGTTTGGTATAAATTTTTAACCTCTTCATAACCATATCTAGGGTATTTAACATTGTACCTTAGTGTTTTAGGAAAAGCACTAGCACTACTCGTCATCTTACGAATACTAATACGTCGTAAAAACTTAGCACCACCGTAAAGATGTGTGAAATAAACAAAACTACCGTTCGGTGAAAATTCAACACCGTAAACACGAGCCGTTTTTCTGTCGAATTGATATTTTTTTGGATTACTTACAATGCCATCAGCAAAATCAAAAATTTCAATAAAATTATCCTTAAGTACAGCTAAAGCTACTTTTGTGCCGTCTGGCGAAATTTTAAGCTGTCCTTGGGCATTTTGATACTGATTGTATTTGTTTACAAAACGTCTATGGTAGCTACCTACAGTAGAAATAATAGGATTTTTTAAATTAGTATCATTAGATTTTATATGAAAAGAAATAAATTTATTTCCCATTTCTTTATTAGGGTATAAACCTCTATCAAAGTCATGAGCCAACACCCAATAACCACCATTATTGTCTGAAACTGCCGTTATTTTTTCAGCAACATTAGGGTATAAAAGTTTATTTTTTATTATAACTTCTCCTCCATTCGAAATATCAACAACGTTTAGACGCAATCCATTTTTAAGACCGTGTTCTGCAGAATCTACAGTAAAAATGAAATATTTTTGACATTTTGTATTGGGTATTGGTATTATTAATGCAGATTGGGTTGCAGATGAGTTGCCTAGCAACCCTCTACCATTAATAAGCGGTCTGTGTCTACCATTCCAAACAGTTTTTCCATCGGTGTAAAATATTATATTACCATTTTCGTCATTAACAATAGAGCATCCCTCGCTAGTATTAATAGGCGATCCTTCTGCTACACTTAGTTGATTTCCAGAGAAATTTAAACCAGCACCACTACCGAAGTACCAAGTTTGTGCTTGAGTATTAGATACGCTTAACAATAGCGCTAGGGCGCCAATAATTAGACTAAATTTTTTCATTTTTTGGATATATTA
>CAZGZH010000471.1:0-1754 GCA_964529645.1 uncultured Flavobacteriaceae bacterium | reverse complement strand
AGTTATTCATCCTACTAATATACTGACTCACGTGTTGATAATTGTGATGAATAATTGCTTTATTCATCGCTGCTGGGAATTCTCTAACTTCTCCATTCGTAATAGGAATAGAGTGAATTTCATTTGACCACTCAACGTGACCTTTTTTGAACAATCTTAAAACATAATCTGGCCACCAACCTGTTTTTTCTATCCATTTACCAAAAATCATATTTTTTCGAGGCAGATAATAACAGTCCGCTGTCTTTTTGGACTTAGAACTTAATTCTAAAATTTCTTTAATCTTATTCCCAAGCTTCGAAGAAACCTCTTCATCAGAATCTAGAATCAAAATCCAATCGCCAGTAGCTTTTGAAATTGCGAAATTTCGAGCCGGTTCAACATAGCCAACATCATCGTAGGCAAAAATTAAAGAAGTGTATTTTTTGGCAATTTTAACAGTGTCATCAGTACTTTTCATGTCTACAACAATAATTTCGTCAGCAAATTTTACCGACTCCAAAGCTATTGGCAATGTTTTTGCAGCATTTTTTGTATTGATAACTACAGAAAGTTTCATTTTAAACTCCTAACTTCTTGTAAGATTTTATCTTTACCTACTAATAATAAAGTAAACAAATAAACAAAACCAGTCAAAATAATTCCTAAAAAGAGGTGGGAAAAACTAAGCGACCAATAATTCATTCCTATCACACCAACTATTGCCATTATTGTGGATGCCAGAGCCTGTCTCCATACTTGATCAACAAAACTGATAGGTATTATTCTTTTAACCAAGACCACACTGAGTATTGAAGTAAATGAAATTAATAATGCAACTATAGCCACACCATTAAAACCAAAAAAGTAGATTCCAAGAGGTGTTAAAACCCAAGTTAATACCGTCCACATTACCATTAATTTTAAAGTAATATCTATTTTTCCAATAGCATTAAGAGTGTTAGTAAGTGGAGTAGAAATAGCTCCCCAAGCAATACTCAAACTAAATAATATCAAACTAAGAGCTGCTGGTTGCCACTTATTCCATTTTGGTATTAAGCTAATAACTGGCAAAATAAAGATACTCATTCCAACTAAAATAGGAAAAATTGCAGATGTAATAAAAAAAAGTGACTTTTCTATAGCTTTTTTTAAAGCTTGCGTATGGCCTTGCAATCGTGAAAAAGCAGGAAAAGTAACCGCCATCATATTTTGTACTGTCAAATTATATGGATACATAGACCAATTTTTTGCCCATTGAATATAACCAAACTGCTTTAATGGTAAAAACATTGCCAAGGTTAAATAAAACAACTGATCTTTAATTCTTGCTAGAAAATCATTAATTTGAAATTTAACACCATACCCCAAAAGTGTTTTTAAAGAATTCTTATTTAGAGAAAAACCAATTGGCCATGATTGTAAAACTGTCATCACGATAACACCAATTATTGATCTTGCTAAAATTGCATAAGCATATGCAATTGATCCAGATCCTGATAGAGCCATATAAATAAGTATGAAGTGGAAAGTAATTTGCTCAAAAATTTGTGGCAAAATTAATTTTGAAAAATCTAATTTTCTTTCTAAAATTACTGAAGGTATTGTTTTAAGAGTAGCAATTGGAAATGAAATTCCTAAGGCTAATAGAATCCATTTGCCCGGTTCACCAGTTTTTGCTTGAACAATCCCAGTAGAAAGTATTATTAAAATAATCGCCATTATCAACCAGCTTAAAATTTGTTGGACACTAAAGGCCGTTCTATAGTCGGTAG
>CAZGZH010000470.1:0-1755 GCA_964529645.1 uncultured Flavobacteriaceae bacterium | reverse complement strand
AAAGGGATGCTTTGTACAACGCTTCTTTTGCCTTTCAAGAAATGGGTAATTATAAAAAAGCTTATAACTATTTATCGCAATCTAAAGATTTAGCGGATAAGATAAATAAGGAAAATCAAGCCGAAAATTTATCTGAAATAGAAGCCAAATACAACGTAGCTCAAAAAGAAAAAGATATAGAAATCCAAAAAGCTAAAACCGAAAATACACAAATAATACTGTACAGTATTACGGTGTTTATGTTACTTTTAATAATATCTGGTATCGGTATTTATAAAAATTACAGACTAAAACAAGAAAACAAACTAGAGGCTATTTTAAACGAAACACAAGTTAAAATTCTAAACGCCACTATAGATGCCAAAGAACACGAGCGCAAAAGTATAGCGGCAATTTTACACGATAGTGTAAGTGCTTTATTGTCTTCAGCCAATTTGCATTTACAAGCTAGTAAAGACCAATTAAAAGGTAAATCGCCTTTAGAAATTAAAAAGGCACAAGATATTGTAAGTGAAGCTTCGGTTAAAATACGTGATTTATCTCACGACCTTATTTCGTCTGTACTTCTCAAATTTGGGTTGGCTTTTGCAGTGCACGATTTATGTCAGAAATATTCAAATTCTAAAATTCTTATTCACAGTCAAGACAATAATATAGCCCGTTACGATCAAGATTTCGAAATTAAGATTCACAGTATTATAGAAGAGCTTATCAATAATATTTTAAAACACAGTAAAGCTAAAAATGCGACTGTTATTTTAATGCAGCGTGCCGATAAAAAATTAGTCGTTCAGATTATAGACGACGGTATAGGATTCGATGTCAAAAAGGCAAAATTAAAAGATGGACTTGGCTTGAGCCATATCGAGGCACGTATTAAAATGCTTAAAGGACGTTTTATTATTAATTCTGAAATAAACGAAGGCTCTGATATCTCTATAATAGTACCTATAAAATTTAAGGAAGAATCAGTTATTTAACCGCGTTTCCCCAGTTCAATAACTTCCATGTTTATAATTTCTTTTTGGTTTATTTCAAAACGTAACATTGTTCTTACATGGTGAAAGCCCTCAATACCAGCTGCTCCTGGATTTAAATGTAAAAAGTTATTTTTTTTATCATACATAACACGTAATATATGCGAATGTCCTGTAATAAATAAATCAGGAGGGTATCTTGTAACAATAGGCTTAATGCTCTTAGTATATCTGCCTGGGTAGCCTCCAATATGCGTCATTAAAACCCTTACTTTTTCGCAGTTAAAACGCTTTTTAAGGGGGAATTCGCTTCTTATATCCTGCCCATCAATATTGCCATAAACGGCTTTAAAACGTTTGAGGTTTTTTAATTTTTCTACAATTTTTGTAGAACCTATATCTCCAGCATGCCAAACCTCATCAGCTTGATCTACATATTTAAGCATAGCTTTGTCTAAATAGCCATGCGTATCAGACATTAATAATATTTTTTTCATTTTATGGAATTGTGAGGGGTGTAAAAATAAAAAATACTCTTGTATCTTTGCCCTGCTAAAATACAATTTTTGAGATATTTTATAAGTTTAGCCTATAAAGGCACCGATTTTCATGGATGGCAATTGCAACCCAATGCATTAAGTGTTCAGCAAGTTATTCAAGAAGCTTTACAAACAATGTTGAGGCTTCCTATTTCGATTGTTGGCGCAGGTAGAACTGATGCTGGTGTTCATGCTTCTCAATTTTTTGCCCATTTTGATGTAGATAACCCTTTTGATAC
>CAZGZH010000469.1:0-1760 GCA_964529645.1 uncultured Flavobacteriaceae bacterium | reverse complement strand
TTTATAATCAATAACTTCGGCTCCTAATAAATAACCCGCCACAGAAGAAAAAACAACACTAATAGAGAGCCCGAATTTGGTGAGTTGTTTAATGTCTGTAAATAAAGTAAATTGGTTTGGCGTCTGAGATAAAGTCACTAATAGGGTTTTTTTGGTTCTAAAAATCGTGCAAATATAATGAATCGATGTTTAAATTTTAGTTTATGACGCTCTTAAATATAAGACAATTAATACCCTATAAAACTTAAAAGTGTTTTTTACTAACAACAATATTTTAATTAAATAATTTTAAAAAAATGCTTTGCAAATAATAGAATTGTATTAAATTTGCGCTCTCGTTTAACACTTTGTGTTAGTGACATATTGCGAAAGTAGCTCAGTGGTAGAGCATCACCTTGCCAAGGTGAGGGTCGCGGGTCCGAATCCCGTCTTTCGCTCAACCCCGATAGTTATCGGGATAATGATAATACCAATTCTATCTTTTTTAGATAGAGAGGCTCGAGTGGTGGAATTGGTAGACACGCTGGACTTAAAATCCAGTGGCCATCGTGGCCGTATGGGTTCAAGTCCCATCTCGAGTACAAAAAAAGCCATAACTTAATTGTTATGGTTTTTTTTATTTTATACCTATTACAAGCTAAATAAACTTAACACAGATTTTAAATCTGCACTATCCCAATATGTCATAGAAAAAACGTCTTGACGAGCGAAGCGTGGTCATCTCTTTAAAAAATATAAATTTTGGATGGTTTATAAGATTTCTTTTGTGGAACTAAAACAAGCGTATTTAGACTTATTTTAACAAGTGAATATTTTTAAGAAATAGATGTAAATTAAGCGGCATTGCTTTTTGCAAAGCAAAAAAGAGCATAAAGCGCCAAATTTAGCATCGGTTTTGAGATAAAAATCTCAAAAATTTCCTTAAAATATTCTTGATTTTTTGGTTCGTTTTGTATCAAGACAAAATGAACAAAATTAAAAGTATTTATAGTGAAGAAATAAAAAAACACGCCATTGGATAGCTTATATAATTTTATACTTATTTTTGAAAAGTAAAACCCACAATAAAAATGGAAATAAAAAATGCCCAAATAGCCGTAGATAATTGGATACAAAAACACGGTGTGCGTTATTTTAACGAGCTGACCAATATGGCACAACTAACAGAAGAAGTAGGCGAAGTGGCCCGTATCATTGCCCGCCGCTACGGTGAGCAAAGCGAAAAAGAAAGTGATAAAAACAAAGATTTAGGCGAAGAACTGGCCGATGTACTGTTTGTTGTCTTATGTCTGGCCAATCAAACGGGTATTGATTTACAAGCGGCTTTCGATAAAAAGATGGTTTTAAAAACCAAGCGCGACCATGACCGCCATCACAACAATAAAAAATTACAATAATGGCCACAAAAACCCCATTTAGCTTTAAAAAAACCTTTGTTTTTACGGCTGTAGCCTTTATAATAGTATTAATCTTAATTGAAGCCCTTTTTAGTTTGTTTTCTAAAACAGGCTTTAGTGGGTTTTTACAAAATTTTAGCTATCCGTTTGTTATAAAATATACGGTTGCCAAGTTGGTAGGAGCTGTATTTTACGGCCTTTTTATGGCGTTTATTTTACAACGTAGGGCTAAGAAGTTGGCCGGGAAATAAATTAGAATTTTATTATGAGATTCCTCGTCGTTCTTTTCTCACTCTGTCGGAAGGACATTCTAAAAAAATTCGGGGCTTGATTTTAAGTGAATATTTTAATATATATGTCTGT
>CAZGZH010000468.1:0-1776 GCA_964529645.1 uncultured Flavobacteriaceae bacterium | reverse complement strand
AGCCAAATCTTTAGTCATTTTACCACTCTCTACGGTATCTACACACACTTTTTCTAAAGTATGACAGAAATTGATTAGATCTTGATTGTTATCTAACTTACCGCGGTGTTCTAATCCACGCGTCCAAGCAAAAATAGAAGCTATAGGATTGGTAGAAGTCTCTTTGCCTTGTTGGTGCTGACGGTAGTGACGTGTTACAGTGCCGTGAGCGGCTTCGGCTTCCATAGTTTTACCGTCAGGAGTTACCAAAACAGACGTCATAAGGCCTAAAGAGCCAAATCCTTGCGCAACGGTATCAGATTGTACATCGCCGTCATAATTTTTACAAGCCCATACAAAACCACCGTTCCATTTCATAGCGGCAGCAACCATATCATCTATTAAGCGGTGCTCGTAAGTAATACCAGCAGCAGCAAATTTTTCTTTGTATTCATCTTCAAAAACTTCTTGAAAGATATCTTTAAAACGACCATCATAAGCTTTTAAAATAGTATTTTTTGTAGATAGATATAAAGGCCATCCTTTAACCAAAGCCTGATTAAAACTTGAACGCGCAAATCCGTAAATAGATTCGTCTATATTGTACATAGCTTGTGCTACGCCATCACCTTCAAATTTATAAACTTCGTGAACTTGAGGTTCGCCGTTTTCTGGTGTGAAAGTCAAGGTAAGTGTTCCTTTGCCTTTAGTTACAAAGTCGGTTGCTTTGTATTGATCGCCAAAAGCATGACGCCCCATACAAATAGGTTTTGTCCAACCTTGTACGTAACGGGGTACATTTTTCATAATAATGGGTTCTCTAAAAATAGTACCTCCTACAATATTTCTGATAGTACCGTTAGGCGATCTCCACATTTTTTTCAATCCAAATTCTTCAACACGTGCTTCATCTGGTGTGATAGTAGCACATTTTATACCTACGTGGTATTTTTTAATAGCTTCGGCGCAGTCAATAGTTACCTGATCGTTGGTTTCATCTCGGTATTCAATACCTAGGTCGTAATATTTGATATCTAAGTCTAGATAAGGTAGTATTAATTGGTCTTTAATAAACTTCCAAATAATACGTGTCATTTCATCTCCGTCGAGCTCAACAACAGGATTTTGTACTTTTATTTTTGTCATGATTTGTAATTTTTTTTTGCGTTTTGCAAATTTACAAAATATAGTCGTAAAAGGCAGCCTGAATGAGCGGCTTTTTATAGGATTTTAAGGCATAAAAAAACCTGTAAGTTTTCTTACAGGTTTTATACAATTTTTAAATCGTATTTATTTTTTCACCTCTTTAATCCTTGCTTTTTTACCAGTTAGATTTCTAAAGTAGAAAATACGGGCACGTCTTACTTTACCACGTTTGTTTACTTCTATTTTTTCTATTGTTGGTAAATTAATTGGGAAAATACGTTCAACGCCTACAGTGCCAGACATTTTTCTGATGGTAAAAGTTTCGCTACTACCAGCGCCTCTTTTTTGAACCACAACACCTCTAAAGAACTGTGTTCTTACTTTGGCGCCCTCTACAATTTTATAATAAACTGTAATAGTATCTCCAGCAGAGAAATTGGGTAATTCGTTTTTTGCTACAAATTCGTCTTGTACAAATTTTACTAAATCTTCCATTTTTAAATGGGTTTTTTTGATATTAATCATAAAACAACATTCACGGCATTCGTCAGAGGTTGATTTTGAGTGCGCAAATTTAAAAATTTATTTTTAAACAGCACTAATTTTCAGGCTTATTTTTATAGTTGGTTACGTAGTAGATAAGAAACTTAC
>CAZGZH010000467.1:0-1780 GCA_964529645.1 uncultured Flavobacteriaceae bacterium | reverse complement strand
ACCGTAGTAATGTTTTTTAGTAAAAAATGCCCGCATTGTAAATACGAATTGAACGTACTGAATGAAAATGCCGGTAAAATTAAAGGAACAAATTTTTATCTGATTACTTTGGATAAAGATATTTTTACAAACGGATTTACGGATAGATATTTAAAATTAAGAGTTTCGGAAAACATAAAATTCGGCGTTGTAAAAAAGGATGAATATAAAAATAAATACGGTACTATAGTAACGCCGGCATTTTTCTTTTTTGATAAAAATGGAATGTTATTTTCAAAACTAAAAGGCGAAACAAAACTTGAAAGAATATTGGATGAAATAAACAAAGTTTCCGTTACCCGGGTAAAGTCGCGGACGCGCGGCAAAACGGAAAAAAGCGGCATTAAATAACTTGCTCGCTGCCGCGGAGCGTTAATTAATTTATTTTTTAACTATTTTTACGGAGGTAAAAATGAAAGAACTGAATGTAAAGCAGATGGAACGGATTAATGGTGGGGAGCTAACCCTCTCAGAAGGATTAGGTGCCGCTTGTGGAGCACTAATTGTTGGTGGTTTTATTTTTGGCTTTGCCGGTGCAATAACCGCCTTAATTCTTGCGCCAAGTGTTTGTGGTACGGGAATTGGAGTAGCCATAAGCGACGGTTAATTTAACCATTTTATTAACACATTATTTAAATATAATAATTTGGAGGACTTAAATGAAAGAGTTAACAAAAATAGAATTACTCGAAATTCAAGGTGGTGACATTGTGGGATTTGTTGATGGTTTCTGTGCGACTGTTGGCGCCGGTGGAGTGCTTGCTGTAGCAATTGGCGCTACAATACCTGTTGCCGGTCAAGTAATAATCGGTGGCTGTGCTGTCTGGGGCCTTGGCAGATTGTTCGGATAATTAATTACGGAGCGTAATTACGCTCCGTTATTTTTTAATAATAAAAGGTTATTTATGGCAGAAAAATTAAGAATAAGAAACATCCATAAGAGTTTTGGTAAAACAAGAGTTTTAAAAAACATTAATCTTAATATACAAGGTAATTCTTGTTACTGTTTGATAGGCAAAAATGGCGCTGGTAAAAGTACATTAATTAATATTATAAGCGATTTAATTTTACCCGATGACGGTGAAATACATATATGTGGTGAAACATATAAAAGTAATCCTTTATTTATAAAAAAAAATATTGGAATATTACCAGAACACCTTCCAATAATTGATGAGTTAACCGGAGAACAATATTTAAGATTACTACGTATTGTTTATGGAATTTCCTGGAATGAATTTCTTACAAGAAAAAGAAGTTTAATTGATTATTTTTTTGAAAATGATAAATTTTTAGAAAAGAAAATATCAACTTATTCAAAAGGAACAAAATTTAAATATGCTTTTTGTACAACACTAATTCATCGTCCTAAAATTTTAATTTTAGATGAACCGTTCAATGGATGGGATCCAATTTCAGTTAATTTATTAATAGATTTTTTAAACTCTTTTCTAAATGAAAGTACTTGCGTTTTATTGTCTTCACACGATCTCCTTTACATTGACAAAGTTGCAACGCATATTGGTTTACTTGAAGAAAATGAATTAAAATTTTCTTCTTCTATTGAAGAATTTAAATCTATGGGAGACGGAGATATTACGTCGGCATTATACAAAATTTTAAAAATTAGCAAAAAAAATATTAGTGGTTTAGAATGGGCTATAAATCCATAATTAGATTTATTATTATATCAAAGAAATATCAATTTGAAAATTATTTTTCATCTAAATGGAAAATCTTC
>CAZGZH010000466.1:0-1781 GCA_964529645.1 uncultured Flavobacteriaceae bacterium | reverse complement strand
CTTTTTGTAAATCTGAAACAGGATGAACAAAGGGATGTGTATCTGAATTTTTATCAAGTTCATCGCACATTTTTAAGTCAACAAAGCCAATATTGGTGCGGGCTAAGTCAGTCATAATAGCTCCGCAGTTTAATTTTTGCCCTAGGTCATGAATGATAGAACGAATATAGGTGCCGGTTGAGCAAGTGATTTCTATTTTTGCAAATGGGTATGAAAATTCTAAAAGTTTTATAGAGTAAATAGTTATTTTATTAGGTTTTAGATTAACCTTTTTGCCTTTTCTGGCTAATATGTAGGCTTTTTGTCCATTAATTTTTTTAGCAGAAAAGCTAGGCGGAAGCTGATTTTGTTCACCTAAGAATGTTTGTAAAGCTTTCTCTAAAGTTTTTTTATCCAAAATTTGTCCGCACTTTAGCTTTTTTATTTCGCCTTCAACATCATAAGTATTGGAAATTTTTCCAAATTCTAAAGTAGTGTTGTATGTTTTTGGAAAAATATGCCACCAGTCTAGAAGTTTAGTAGTTTTTCCAATGGCTAAAATTAAAACACCTGTGGCTAAAGGGTCTAGAGTTCCGGCATGGCCAACTTTTTTAGTGTTAAATTTTTTGCGCATTACAACTACAACATCATGTGAAGTCCAATTGGTTGGCTTGTTTATATAGACAAAACCAGTTCGGTCATCTGGATTTAGAGTTATTATTTTTTTAATAACTTGTTTGTTCATGACAATACTATAGCGTATTTAATTTATTTTATAAAGTTTTAAAATTTTAGACAAAAAGAAAAAGTATTGTTTATTTAAACAATACTTCTGTAGATAAATCGATTGCATTTATTGAAAATTTATACAAGTTTTAAATTTTTCTCTAGCCAAACTATCCAACTCGTAGAATAAATTTTCTATGTACGGGTATTCTTTGTATAGGGATATCTTTTGACCATTGTAATATATATTGAAGTTTGGATGTACTACGATTGTAGCTGAATTGTAATTAAATTGAACATAGTCGTTATAGTGATCAAATTTTGCATCACAGTCATCATCTTGTACTATTATAATAGTTTCTTGTGATTTATACATCACAAAACGTAACCAATATTTTTGTCTAACAAATAAACCCCAGTAATCACCGTACTCAATAGTTAGTGTAGTATCACCTTTAGTTAGTGTGGGATAATTGTATTGTGTGTCACATCCGGATAAAATAGCCCAAAATGTAGCGAAAACCAGTAATATTTTAAAGAACTTCATTACAACCTCCTATAGGTTTGTTATAGCTTGCGATATATATAACATAATTGTATTAATAAATCAATGCTAGTTATAAACACTGTAAACTCTTGCAAAATATATATTTTTGTGGTAATCTAAGCACACGTATACATATAGTATACGCTTTATTATTAAGCGATATTCTTGGTTTTTATAGGATTTTCTAGCCCCTATTTACTCGGAGTATCGTAACAAAAGGATAAATTTATGCTAGATAAACAAAAAAAACAACGAATTATCAAAAAATATGCCACTAGCGCTGGTGATACTGGCTCTACAGAGGTGCAAATTGCTTTGTTGTCTGAAGATATCAAGGAGCTAACAGAGCATTTGAAAATTCATCGTAAAGATTTTTCTTCACGTCGTGGCTTGCTTAAAAAGGTTAATCAACGCAGACGTTTGCTTAGATATTTAGAAAAAGACAATCCAGAAAGTTTTGAAAATATTGTAAAAAAATTAAAAATCAAGATTAAGCGTTCTCGTAACAATAGTCTTGCTCCTGAAGATG
>CAZGZH010000465.1:0-1784 GCA_964529645.1 uncultured Flavobacteriaceae bacterium | reverse complement strand
AACCTAGATGCTAGTAAAGGATTGGTATTAGGCTCTGCCGTTAATTTTTATGGGCCAGATATTACAGAAGCCGATGTAGACGCCTTTTACAAAAACAAAAAGAGTCCAAATCCAGACCAACCTTTATCTTTTGGTTTAAACTCTAAACTGGTAAAAGAAGATGGCAAATTGATTGAAAAAGTATGGAAAAGCGGCGGTCTTTACGGTGCTGCAATAGATAAAATTGTGTTTTGGTTAGAAAAAGCCAAAGGTGTTGCCGAAAATGACAAACAAGCGAAAGCTTTTGATTTACTGATTAAATATTACAAAACAGGCGATCTAAAAACTTGGGATGATTACAACATCGCTTGGGCAGAAACCACCGAGGGAGATATTGACTATATAAACAGTTTTATAGAAGTTTATAACGACCCTAAAGGTTATAGAGGCTCTTACGAAACCATAGTAGAAATAAAAGATTTTGAAATGAGTAAAAAAATGGCAGTTGTTGCTAAAAATGCCCAATGGTTTGAAGATAATTCACCCATAATGGAATCTCATAAAAAGAAAAATGTAGTAGGCGTATCGTACAAAACAGTTAATGTAGTTGGCGAAGCTGGCGACGCATCGCCTTCTACACCTATTGGTGTTAATTTACCCAATGCCAATTGGATTAGAGCGACACATGGCTCTAAATCTGTTTCTTTAGGTAACATTATTGATGCTTATAATAATGCAGGTTCAAGTGGTCGTTTAGAAGAGTTTGCCTATTCTGATGAAGAAGTGGCTCTAGAAAAAAAATATGGGCAATTAGCCGATAAATTACACACAGCTTTGCATGAAGTAATAGGTCATGCCAGTGGTAAAATTAACCCTGGTGTAGGCACGCCAAAAGAAACTATGAAAAACTATTCTTCTACTTTAGAAGAAGCGCGTGCCGATTTGGTTGGCTTGTATTATTTACCCGATTCTAAATTAGTTGAATTGGGTCTTTCTCCAGATGCAGAAGCTATTGGAAAAGTAGCCTTTGATGGTTATATTAGAAATGGTTTGATGACGCAATTAGTAAGATTAGATTTAGGCGATGATATTGAAGAAGCGCATATGCGTAATCGTCAACTTGTAGCGGCTTGGGCTTTTGAAAAAGGGAAAGCTAACAATGTGATAGAAAAAGTTAAAAAAGAAGGTAAAACCTATTTTAAAATAAACGATTACAAAGCTTTACGCGTTTTATTTGGGCAACTCTTAAAAGAGATACAACGTATTAAATCTGAGGGCGATTTTAACGCGGCTCAAGCTTTAGTAGAAACTTATGGGGTAAAAGTAGATGAAGCATTACACAAAGAAGTATTAGAACGCAACAGTAAATTTAAAGCAGCGCCTTATGGTGGTTTTATAAACCCTGTTTTAAAACCCAGTATTGATGCCGAAGGTAAAATATTGGATGTTAAAATAACGTATCCAGACAATTTTGCCAAGCAAATGCTCAATTACGCCGAATTGTATTCTACTTTACCTAGCAATAATTAATTATAAAAAGTAACTGTTTTATAATAAAAATGCCCGAATTAATTCGGGCATTTTTATTTGATAAAGGTTCTATTATCAATTGCGTTTCTTAAAAACATATCGGGTTATAAAGATCCCTTTACCATCGCCTTTACCAGCATCACTTTCAACAGCACTTGTTACAAAAGCAAGTTCCCAACCATCTGCCGACATGGCGTTTATTTTAGAAGTTACCAAAGCGTCGTTAGTGGCAATATTTTGGAATCTAATACCAGCTATGTTGTAAAAATTTAACA
>CAZGZH010000464.1:0-1785 GCA_964529645.1 uncultured Flavobacteriaceae bacterium | reverse complement strand
AATTTTACTTTAAGAAAGGTAATAAGATCTTTTTCAATGCGCATAAATACTTTAATAGACGATATTTTTTGTTTGATAAGTGTACTGTTTAATACTTTCTGAAAGTTTAACGATTCTGCGAGTAATAAAATGGTAAAAAATGCCGTCATTAAAGTCATTGAAATTAGATTATTTATAAAATCTAGACTTGACCCAAAGTTTTTACTCAAATTAAATTTTTGAAAATAATGCACTGAAATTCTTTTTTCTGTGCTTCGTTCAACGCCAAAAAAATTCTCCAAGGGGATTATCAATGCTCCCAATTTTGATTCGGCTTTAGCGATTATACCCTCTTCTGAGGCGATTATCTCTTTACTAGAAAGTTGTATGGCTTCGCTGGTAAGTTTAAAAAAGAGACCAATGATAATAATTACAATTAGAAGACTCACTAATTTTGGCACTTTCTTCTTCCTCAGCCATCGCATTAATGGTAAAAACAATAGTGCAATAAACATTGAAAAAATGAGTGGGATAAAGATAAATGATAGTAATTTAAGGATGTAAAAAATTACAGGTACTGCTATAATTAGTAATAAAATATTAGTTGTTCTTCTCTCTTTCATTTATTTAATAATTTGAAGCCTTTTGCTTGTTAATTTTAATATAGTGTAACCTATTAACCCAGAAATAAATGAACCTAAAAGGATACCTATTTTAGCAGAATCTATATAACTTGGCGATGCTATAAAGGCTAAATTAGCTATAAATATAGACATAGTAAAGCCCACTCCTGCAAGGATGGCTACACCAATAATTTGCTTAAAATTGACATCTGTTGGTAAGGCTATAATTTTTAATTTTGTTCCAATGAATGACAATAGTGATATGCCAAGTAACTTACCTACAAAAAGTCCTATTGCGATATTAAAAATTAATGCGTAATCTAATTTCATTGAGGTATTTATAACAACACCTGCATTTGACAATGCAAAAACGGGCATTATAAAATAGGCCACAAAACTGTGTAGTGTATTTTCTAAATCTTGTAACGGCGATTTAACTTTTTCTGTACTTGTTTTTAAATTCTCTATCTGTGTGATTTGGTTTTTAGAAAGCAAGTTTTTATTTCTATTGCTATCAGATTTAATAAGACCGAGTATATGGGCTAATTGGTTTGTATATTCTTTAATATTAATTTTTTGTCTGATAGGTATTGTAAAGGCTAATAATACTCCTGCAATTGTAGGGTGAATTCCCGATTTTAAAAATAAGACCCAAACAATTATACCAAAAATTAAGAATACATAATTTATATAGATTTTTTTATAGGATAAAAAACCTAAAATAGAAATGAGAATAAGAGCATATATTAATAACATCCAGTTAATGGTGGTACTGTAAAAAATGGCAATTACCAGTACAGCCCCAATGTCGTCTATAATGGCAAATGCTGTTAAAAATACTTTAATACTCAAGGGCACTCTATTACCTAGAAGTTTTATAATAGCCAAAGCAAAAGCAATATCAGTGGCCATAGGGATTCCCCAGCCTGGTGCCGTTTCTGGGTTTTTGTTGAGAATAAAAAATAGTGTAATGGGTACGATAACACCTCCTAATGCTGCAAAAAAAGGGAATGCCGCTTTTTTTAGTGTATTTAATTCACCTATTAAAAACTCTCTTTTTAATTCTAAACCAAGAAGAATAAAGAAAATGACCATTAATCCATAATGAATTCAAATATAAAGTTGTATGTCAAGGTTAAAAAAAAAAGAATGCCGGTATGGGCACTGGAAGAGAAATTCAATC
>CAZGZH010000463.1:0-1786 GCA_964529645.1 uncultured Flavobacteriaceae bacterium | reverse complement strand
CCACCACGCATTTGTTGCATCGCTATTTGGTGAGATACTTTCGAGTTGGATGCAATTAAATCGGCCACAGCTTCTGCTTGCGATAAATCTAACTTGCCATTTAAAAAAGCACGTAAAGTAAATTCGCCTGCGGTTGCCATTCTAAGGCCTAATTTTAAAAATAGATTTATAACTTCTTGAAGAATAAATTGCGACCCATGACACGAAATTTCAATACTATTTTCACCAGTATAAGAATGAGGCGTTTTAAAGACACTTACTAAAACTTCGTCAATAATATTTGTATCATTTTTTATTGTGCCAAAATGAAGCGTATGACTCTTAACTTTTGTTAAATCTGTTAAAACATCACTCTTATAGAATACTTTACTGCAAATAGCAATAACATCTTTCCCCGAAAGGCGAACAACACCAATAGCACCAACACCCTGTGGTGTGGCTAAGGCAATAATATTATCTTGATTTTGCAACTTTATTAATTTTGGGCAAATATAATGATTAAGACAAAGAATAAAATCTTAATTCAAAATAAAAGAATTTAATGTAGCGGTATGGTTATTTTTATTTCAAGACCATTTTTAGATTTAGAATTTACAGATAAATGACCATTGAGATATTTTAAACGGCGGTCTATATTTTTCATACTACGCCCATTATCTATATTTTGCAACGATTCAAATTTTAATCCTTTATCATTATCAGAGAAAACAAATTTAAGAGTATTTGAAGCTGTTTTATTGATGTTTATATAGGCAATTGTGGCATCTGAGTAGTTTATACAATCGTTTGTTAACTCTTGGGCAATTCTAAAGATGTTTGTTTTTACAGCGTCACTCATATCTTTTTCGCGAATATTTTTATGATTGAAATTAAATTCAACTTTATTTTTCATACTCATATCAATACACAAATTTTCAAGTGTTAAAAGAAGCCCTTGTTCTTTTAACTGTTTAGACATTAATCCGTAAGCTATTTTCTGAATGGCATCAATAGCGTTGTGATTTAACTCGTTTAATTTTTTAATATATTTTGACGCTTTGTCATTACTCTGATCGCTTATTTTATCAATAGCACTTATAAAGATTTGTTCTGCCGCTAAGGTTTGTATGATATTGTCGTGAATTTCTTCACCAAAAAATTGTTTTTCTTCCTCTTGAGCTTCAATATAAGCGTGTATTATTTCTTGTTCTAGTTTGTGTTTATCAGTTACATCTCTAATAGTAGCTATAATATTTTCTGATTCAAATACGCTTGCTTTACTTAATTGAACGTCACAATAATATAATTCACCTACTTTATCTTTTACTTGCCATTTGAACTTTTGAAGGGAAGTATGTGATTTTTTAAGATATTTTTTAGCATTATCTTTTGTATAATTTTGTGTGTTTGAAGCCAAATCGCCAGCCGACATCTTTCTAAACTCTTCTTTAGAGTAGCCAAGCCACTCGCAAGCATGATTATTGACATCTAAAATTTTATCGCAATTATTATCATAAATAATTATGGCTTCATTTATAGAATTGAATATAGATTGGAATTGTGTTTTGCTTTTTATAAGTTCACTTTCTTTATTTTTTTGATCTTTTAGTAAAGCAGAAACTAATACTAGTAAAATACTTGAAGTTATAAAGTAGAGCTGATAGATAAGTAAATATTTATCTTGAACAAAATTGCTTATAAGTTGCTGTCCAGAATTGTGAAAAGCTATAAATAAGCTAATTAAAAAAACGCTAAAAAAAGCTGTAAATTTTCCAAGTCTAAATAAGCCAATTAATAAAATTGGAAA
>CAZGZH010000462.1:0-1786 GCA_964529645.1 uncultured Flavobacteriaceae bacterium | reverse complement strand
TTTTCCAAGTAAATAGGTATTGCTTTCGTAGTAATTAATGTCAAAATCAACGCCAAGCGCTTTATAACTTTTTTCAAAACCGTCATATACCCATTGGTTCATGGTTTGCCATAGCTTTACAACTTCGGTATCGCCAGTTTCCCATTTTTTGAGCATTTTTTGGGCTTCAATTAAAATAGGAGCTTGCTTTTTAGCCTCTTCTTCTGTTAACCCTTCAGCTACAGCTTTTGCTATTTCCTTTTTGTATTCTTGGTCGAATTTTACGTAATAATTACCCACCAATTTATCGCCTTTAAGGCCGGTAGATTCGGGAGTTTCGCCATTGCCAAATTTTTGCCAAGCCAACATACTTTTACAAATATGAATACCACGGTCGTTAATAATTTGGGTTTTTAATACTTTTTTACCAGAAGCTTCAATTATTTTGGCTACAGAATAGCCCAATAAATTATTGCGAATATGTCCTAAATGAAGCGGTTTGTTGGTGTTTGGACTAGAATATTCAACCATAACCGCTTTGTCATTTGGATTGGACTGTGTTAAACCAAAATGGTCAATAGCATTTATCTTATTAAAAGCATCTGTATAAAAATTATCGGCAATAACGATGTTCAAAAATCCTTTAACTACATTAAAATCACTTACAAAAGCGAGATTGTCTTTAAGGTATTGCCCAATAGTTTGCCCAATTTGTACAGGATTTCCTTTTATATAGCGCAATAAAGAAAAAACAACTAAAGTAATATCGCCTTCAAAATCTTTGCGTGTGGCCTGAAATTCAAACTGGTTTACAGTAACATTGTACTCTTTTAAAATAGCGGCATTTACAGCCGAATGTAATGTGTTTTGAAGTGACATATAATTGGATAAATTGTTTGCAAATTTATAACATTTTTAAAGAGTAGTAAAAGGTATTTTTTAGATCTATTTGTCAAATCAAAAAAATCCTTTAAATAAATTAAGAAATTTATCAATTAAATATATTTTATTTTTATATTTACTTAAAAATAAAACTATTATGCTTAAAAAAATTCTAGTATTACAAGTATTGTTACTGTTAACAGTAAATATAAACGCCAATACAAAATGGAATTATTCTTTAGAATATGCTCAAAAAATGGCCATAACGTCTAATAAATTAATTCTTGTTGATTTTTGGGCTGTTTGGTGTGGCCCTTGCAAACGGATGGATAGTGAGTCTTGGAATAAAGAGGATATTGGTTTATTGGCAGATAATTATATACCTGTACGCATAGATATTGATAATTATAAGGATATTGCTTTAAAATATCAAGTAAAAGGAATTCCCTATATTTTTATTCTAGATGCAAATGGCGAAGTTGTATATCAACAAATGAGCTACATGGGGAAATCACAACTTACTAAACTACTCAAAAAGTTTGCGTTAAACACATCGTATATGCAACGCGATTTAATAAATTATTACAAGAAAGCAAATAGTAATACAAGTTATAGGCTGGCACAAGACTATCAAAATTATGCTATTTATTTAAAAAAAGGTGTTAGAGGCCATTTTTCTTCTTTAGCTTCCAGTTATTTTAGTAAAACAAAGAAATATTTAAAATTAGAGAAAAAAAATAATCCCATTATAAATCAGAAAATAGCCCTTTATGAAGTTCAAGCAGTCTTGATTAGAAATAATTATAAAAAATGCTCTAAAATTCTAAAAAAGAAATTTAAAGAGGATAAGATAAAAGAGACCAATAAAAAGTTCTATTATTTTTTGAATTATGTAGCCTCAAAAGGATTAGAAGACAAAGATTCA
>CAZGZH010000461.1:0-1789 GCA_964529645.1 uncultured Flavobacteriaceae bacterium | reverse complement strand
CTTTTTCTAAAGCTATGTAAAAAGCTTCTTTATCGCTCATTGCTTTTTTGGCTTTCGACAGATATTTCCTAGCCAATTTATCAGCTTTTCTCCGTTTATTACCCAATACATCATTGGCGCGTTCCTTTTGTTTTTTACCCGCCACAATAGCTATGGGGATTAGCATAAATGGTAGTAATAACCACATGTAAAATTTTGAACTGTTAAAAAATACAGGTTTTTCTACAGGCTTAAAATTTGTTTTAGTGTGAATATATCTAATATTACCACCATTGTATTTTATATCTTGTTTATTAGAAGTAATAACTGTGTTGCCTGGGTTTTTACCGTAAGGTGCGTCAATTAATATCTCTGGCGATGTTATAATGTGGTATTTTTTATCGGCAGGATTAAAAAACGAAAAAGATAAGGGGTTAATTTTATACTTTCCTTTAAATTGAGGAACTATGGTGTATTGGTCATATATTTCACCTTGCATACCTCTTACGGAAGTTCTAATTTTTTCTTTGTGTTCGGGTTCATAAACTTCAAGTCCGTTTGGGGCAGTAAGTTTAGGGATATCAATTAATTTCAAATTTCCGTGACCTTTTATTTTAATTTTTATCTGTGCTGTTTCGTTTAACTTAAGAGTTGTTTTATCTGCTAAAACATCAAAATTGTAATCGCCTACAGCGCCATTAAAATCAGCAGGTTTGCCTTCTAAAGGTAATTGCTTTACATCAATAGTTTTTTTACCTGTAGTAACCACATAGTTTATATTGTTATACATCATGTTGCCAAACAAATCACGGCGGCCAATAGGCACACCAGCTGTGATTTCAATTTCCATTGGGTCTAAAATAAGCTTACCCGATTTTTGTGGAATCAAAACCGATTTTTTAACCACCACGTATTTGTGAGGTTGTCCTTGATAAGTGCCTTGTTGTACAACGAGTTCTCTAACATCAATATTCTGATTCCAAAAACCATTAAAAGCAGGCGATTGCGTTTCGCGTGTATTCCTTACATTTACTTTATTCACATTGACAAAAAGTTTGTAAACCACACTAATACTTTGGCCAACAAAAGGTCTTTCATTTGATATCTGTGCTACTAAATGTATGTTTTGTGAGGCAATATAACGCGGGTCGTTAATATCTTTAGGAATGGCTACAGCATTGGTAACAGTAACTTTTAATGTGTTAGATTTTATGATGTTACCATTGTATTCAACACTAGCTGAGTTAATTGTAAGTGTCCCTTTTTTTGTAGGCTGAATAATATATGAATAGGTTTGTGTAAACGATGTGCGGCCGTTAATCATAGCAAAATTAGTGGCTTGACTTGGGCCTGCTAAAACAGTAAAATTTTTAAATGACGGTGGTGTAAAATTATCGGCGCCTTGCTTGTCAATTGTAAATTCTATTTTAAGACGCTCGTTTAAACCAACTTTAAATTTGTTAACTGCCGCTTTAAATGTTACTTGCGAAAAAGCAACCTGTGTAAGCAGTATTAAAAATGTTAAAACAATAAATTTTTTAGTTATCATCATCAATCCTTTCAATTTGCAAGTAACATAAATTATTTATAAAACTACCAATCTTTAGCACGTTTTACTTTTTTACCTTTTACGTGTTTGGCGTTCATTTTCTTTTGTGTTTTTTTCTCTTCATTATTCATAGCCTCTAACAACTGTTTCATTTTTTGGGGCGACATCTGTCCCTTTTTAGGCTGTTGTGGCTTTTTTTGCTTGTCTTTATCGCCTTTGTTATTTTGGTCTTTCTTTTTATCATTATTAGAGATCGGAAGA
>CAZGZH010000460.1:0-1798 GCA_964529645.1 uncultured Flavobacteriaceae bacterium | reverse complement strand
ATAACTTACATAACTCTCTTCATCGGCAATGAGAAGCGTCCGTTCAAACTGTCCGGTACCACTTTCGTTAATTCTAAAATAGGTCGATAATTCCATAGGACATTTTACCCCTTTTGGGATATAACAAAACGACCCATCAGAAAAGACAGCCGAGTTTAAAGCGGCGTAAAAATTATCGGTTCTTGGTACCACACTGCCCAAATATTTTTTTACCAATTCGGGGTGGTTTTTTATCGCTTCAGAAATAGGGCAAAAGATGATACCGCGTTCGTTTAAAGTCTTTTTAAAAGTAGTAGCCACAGAAACCGAGTCCATAACCACATCAACAGCCACGTTTGAGAGGCGTTTTTGTTCATCTACAGATATGCCTAACTTTTCAAAAGTTTTAAGTAATTCGGGATCAACTTGATCTAAACTGTCTAATTTTGGTTTCTTTTTGGGTGCCGAAAAATAACTGATATTTTGAAAATCGGGTTTTTCGTAGGTCACATTGGCCCAATCGGGTTCGGTCATGGTTTGCCAAATTTTAAAAGCTTCTAAACGCCATTCGGTCATCCATTCAGGCTCTTCTTTCTTTTTAGAAATGGCACGAACTACATCTTCGTTTAAACCCTTTGCAAACTTTTCTGAGGCGATATTGGTATAAAAACCGTACTCGTATTCTTGCGTTTCGAGTTCTTTTTTAAGATGTTCTTCTGTATATTTTGTTTTATTAGCCATGGGAATAAAAAATAATTAGAGCGAAAAACTTTCGCCGCAACCACAAGTGCGATTGGCATTAGGGTTGTTAAAGACAAATCCTTTACCGTTAAGACCCCCCGAGTATTCGAGTGTTGTGCCTACCAAATACAAAAAGCTCTTTTTGTCAACAGCTATTTTAACGCCGTTGGTTTCGAATATCTTATCGGTTTCTTGCGATTGTTTGTCAAATTTTAATTCGTATGATAAACCAGAGCAACCACCACTTTTAACCCCTACACGGACGTAATCTGTCGTGGCGTTAAAACCGTCATCTTTCATCATTTCTAGCACCTTTTTTTTGGCAGTTTCGCTAACTTGTATCATAATTATATAGATTGATTCTAAATAAGTGCAAATATATAAACAAATCGGCACAATACTAAAGTTTTGAATACATATCTTCTGTAATGTATATTACATTGTAGATTGCATGTTTTACAGCAAAAATAATGTATTTTTTAGTGCTTAAAAGCGATAGTATCAAGAAAATATGTAATTTCGCAAATCATTAAAAGTAACGCGTGTAAATGAGTCAAAAATTTAAAGAATATAAGGGCTTAGATTTGACAAAAGTAGCCGGTGAAACATTGGCTTTTTGGGAAGGAAATGAGATATTCAAAAAAAGTGTCACAAGTCGTGATGCCAACAAGCCATTTGTGTTTTACGAAGGGCCTCCTTCTGCCAACGGCTTGCCTGGTATTCATCATGTTATGGCACGTGCTATTAAAGATATTTTTTGTCGGTATAAAACTTTAAAAGGTTATCAAGTAAAGCGCAAAGCTGGTTGGGATACCCATGGTTTACCTATTGAATTGGGTGTTGAAAAAGAATTGGGTATTACCAAAGAAGATATCGGTAAAAAAATAAGTGTAGAAGCCTATAATGAAGCCTGTAAAAAAGCGGTTATGCGCTACACGGATGTTTGGGAAGAATTGACCCTTAAAATGGGCCATTGGGTAGATATGGACGACCCATACATTACCTACAAGCCCAAATATATGGAAACGGTTTGGTGGCTTTTAGCCCAACTGTACAACAAAGGACTTATTTATAAAGG
>CAZGZH010000459.1:0-1799 GCA_964529645.1 uncultured Flavobacteriaceae bacterium | reverse complement strand
GCACAACAACAGCAACAACTACTAATGAAACAGCTACAACAACTGAAGATATAAAAACAGGAGATTGATTTGTTGTACCACCATCTAAAAACGATTCGTCATTCATAAATAAAGCAACTATAGGCCCTTCTGTATCGTCTGGGGCATTACTGTCAATACCACCAACGGTAACGTCAAAATTGTAACCCGCTTTATCTATAATTTTATTATCGGCATAAAAACTCATTTTGCCTTTACCAAAGGCTATTCTAATGTCTTTAGGTACGATAAAATCAAACTTAAAACGGCCATTAGTTACTGTAGCACGCCCGCGATATATTTTACTTTCTATGGCATCGAAAGTCATTTTTCTGCCAAATTTATTATTGTCTAAAGTTGTTTTATCAATGGGTTTATCGAAAATAGTAGTTGAAAGTGTTCCGTTAAAATCGCTTAGAATATTGTTGTTTGTATCTGTAACAACACCTTCAAAACTTACTTTAGAAAGGGCTTTAAGCGTATCTATAGATTGGGTAATGTCTGTACCATTCATTTTGGTTATCCTAATATTACCTTTTGGTTGTGCCAATTTTAAAGCAGGATCCCCAAAAAAATACACAAATAGGCGTTGCGATGTTGTAAAATTATTTTTCATCGCCATCAGCGCTTGAGATATACTTAAATCTTCGCCATTAAAAGCCAAAAGTTTGGTGACGAGATTTTCGTTAAAAGCCTGTCCAACAGATATAAATATTTCGCGCGTAGTGGTAATCATACTCGTAGCGCCACCTTGCGTATTGTTAAAAACAAATTCGCCTGCTGTTAAACGCAGCGGGTTATCGAGCTTAGCAAACTCACAAGTTACAGTTATAAAAAGCGGCAGTGTTTTGGGGTTTACCCATCCCTGAATTTGAGGCACTTCTAAAATACGTTCGCCTGCCCAACCATCTTCGCCGCCGTGACCATAGTAATCTATAACCAAAGTACCATTTTCTACAGCAGTTGTTATGGCTTTATTAACATCGGGATAGCGTTCGCCACCAGCAGAGGTCTCTTGCCTAAAAGCATCTGCATATATTTTTTTTAAATTAAAGACGGGTTTGTTTACAGTTATATCATCTGAAATACGTTCAACAGTTTCTTGCAAGACAAACTCTGAAGCTTTATCGGGGTCGTCTGCCACAACGGTAATACCGTTACGCCAATCGCCAAGGGCAGATTGACTTGTGTAATTTAGAGATTTATCAACGGCAGATTTGGCTTCTTGAATTGTAGTCACAGGAAAACGACCAGTAGCAACATCTTGCTTATCAGAAAAACGCAACATCCCTTCGTTGTCATCCATCATCCCAAAATAATCATCGGTTACATAAGAAGTGGCAAGATTAAAACTTTCTAAAGATTCGAAAGCAGGAATTATATTGTTGTTATTATTGACGCGATCTTTATAATCGTAAGAAGTATCGCCAAAAAGACACACATATTTAATCTTTTTGCTCGGTGAGCTGGCATTTGTATAGAGGTGTCTTACAAAGTCTCTTATAGCTGTAAGGTCTGGAGAACCTGAGCCAAATTCGTTATAAATTTGTTGAATATCGACAGTTGCTGTTGAATAGTTGTTGTTTACTTGGTGGTAATCTGCCAGCCTAGAAGCTTCGCTACTCAAATAATTTGGTGTAATAATAAGGTAATCTATGTCTTGAAGTGCATGGAGGTTTTGGTTTTCAATTTTGCTATTTTTTAAGAGCGTTGGTGTAAAAAAATCGCTTTCGTTTAAAACAATATACTCTTTTAAAATTGTACTACTGGTTGACGTGCCT
>CAZGZH010000458.1:0-1803 GCA_964529645.1 uncultured Flavobacteriaceae bacterium | reverse complement strand
AGAAAAAGGCTTGAACATTTTAGATTCGCTTCAAAATATAAGCCTAACCGATTTGATAAATGTAGGCTCAGTTTCTACTGTTTTTTCATCGGTTGTGGGATTTATCGGTAGTTTTTCTATCGGTTTGTTGGCCACCTTGTTTATTTCGTTTTTTATGCTTAAAGACGGGGCTATTTTAGACAGTATGATTTTTACTTTAGTGCCCAACAAACAAGAAAAGAAAGCCCGAAAAAGTTGGAATATTATAAAGGACTTATTATCGCGCTATTTTACAGGATTGGCTACACAAGTCACCATCCTATTTATACTTTACGTCATTTTATTATCGGTTTTTGGTGTTAAAAATGCCATGATAATAGCTTTGATTTGTGCCTTACTTAATTTAATTCCCTATGTAGGGCCGCTAGTTGAGCTTTTCTTAATATTAGGGCTCACTATGACGAGTAATCTTGGCCTCGATTTTCAAACGCAAATTCTGCCCACTACGGTATATGTATTTATAGGTTTTGCTATTATCCAATTAATTGACGCTTTTGTAAGTCAGCCACTTATCTATTCTAAAAGTGTCAAATCGCACCCACTCGAAATATTTTTAGCTATTTTAATCGGTGGGACACTCTTTGGTGTCATAGGTATGGTAGTCGCTGTACCCAGTTACACTGCCTTGCGCGTTATTTTAAAGGAATTCTTATCGGATAATAAAATAGTAAAATCGCTTACCAAAAATTTGTAATGGAAAATAACGGTACCGTTTTAAAGAATATTGAACTCAATGCATCGCCCAAAAAGGTTTGGGAAGCTTTGACGAATCCTGAATTAACTAAGCAATACTTTTTTGATTGTGAGTGTATTGCGACTTATGAAGTCGGTAATCCCATTGCGTTTGTAAAGCGTACAGAAAATAAAGATATTGTTTACGTTAAAGGACGTATTACGGTTTGTTTAAAAAATAAGATGTTGGCTTATACGTGTTACACGCCACAAACAGAAAACACACCCGATAAGCATACATTGGTCACAATGGCTTTAATTCCCGAAAAAGATAAGACACGCTTAACTGTAACACAAGGTTCTTTTAAAGAAGATAAAGAGCGTTTTGAGCAATCAAATAAAGGGTGGCATTTTGTTTTAGAAGGTTTAAAAAAGTTGGTTGAAACAAATTAAATTCCCTGTTAAATTGTTGAATAACAATATTTTTAATAAAGACGTTCAAGATTTTATCAATGCCCATTTAAAATCAGACATTACAAAACGCATCTTAAAAGGGAGCCCGTTTCCTGATGTCAGTATTCAGGAGCTGGCAACGCAAATATCAGCCAAAGCTAAGTGTGAAAAAAAACTACCTACATGGTTTAACGGTACAGCTATTTATTTTCCCAATAAACTTAACATAGAGCAGACATCATCTGAAATCACAGCCAAATACAAAGCCGATTTAGTGGTGAGTGGCACCGAATTAATAGATATTACAGGCGGTTTGGGTATTGATAGTTACTATTTCGCACAACAATTTAAACACGTTACACACTGCGAAACCAATAGCGAGCTATCTGAAATAGCTTCACATAACTTTAAAGCTTTAGAAGCGCTTAATATAACGACTGTATCCAAAAGCGGTATAACTTATCTAGAGAATTCAGATGCAACGTACGATTGGATTTACATAGACCCGTCGCGGCGTGACAAAAACGCCCATAAAGTATTTTTTTTAAATCAGTGCACGCCAAACGTGGAGGAGTACCTCGATTTATTTTTTTCTAAAAGCAAAAATATTCTCATTAAATTAGCACCTCTTTTAGATAT
>CAZGZH010000457.1:0-1807 GCA_964529645.1 uncultured Flavobacteriaceae bacterium | reverse complement strand
TTTGAGTTTTGAGTTTTGAGTTTTGAGTTGGTATGTTGGTTGTTTGGTTATTCATTTATGTTTTTCGTCTTTGCGATCCCACGTTTGCGGGAGTGGTAATCTCTTTATTTAGTGATATGTTTACACCCCTAAAGTCCCCTCAAGGGGACAATCGTTCTTTGAATCTTTTTTAAAGATTGAAAATTTAAATATTCCTTTCTAATTCTCTTAACATTTTTCATTAATTCCTCAATTTAATGTCCCCTAGCCTGCCCGACCTTTGGCGGGAGGGGACAGCCGATGCAATCGGCAGGGGTGTTTAACCTACATATCTTTATTTTTTCTTAATGCCTTGTTTTAATTTTTTATTTAAGTCTGAGTCCGCATCAAAGTATTTTTAAATGGATGTTTAGCTAATGGTTTTTTTACCAAAGGATGATAATCTCCCTTTATAGGCGACAATGTTGCATTGCGAATAGCGTGTACCAAGTGTACCGAAGGTTCCGCATCGGTTAAACCGAAACCATCACCTTTTATAATCTTTTCATAACTCTTTGTGTGTAAATCGAAAAAACCGCCGCTGAATTCTATTTCTTTGCCATCTACCGTTATAGAACGATAGGTGCGTTGCTCTTTGGCTTTTATGTCTTCCGGAATTAAATCGTAATTAATGGATAAAAACCAGCGGACACGCGCTTGTTTAAATTCTAAATAACCGGCCGCCCTATCGTGGGTGTGTAAGTGCACCACATTTTTTTGAAGCGGCCCAAACACCCAAGCCAACATATCGTAAAAATGCACCCCAATATTGGTGGCTATACCACCCGATTTTGAGAGATCTCCTTTCCAAGAGGTATAATACCAATGGCCGCGTGAGGTGAGATAGGTTAAATCAACATCGTAAATCTTATCTTGTGGCCCGTTTTCTATTTGTTTTTTTAAAGCGATAATACTCTCGTGTAAACGCAATTGTAGAATGGTATTGACTTTATTTCCCGTTTCTTTTTCGATGGCTTTTAAGGCCTCAATATTCCACGGATTGAGCACCAAAGGCTTTTCGCAAATGGCATGCGCCCCACTGCGCAAGGTAAAACGGATATGGGCATCGTGTAAATAATTCGGTGTACAAATACTGACATAATCAAGATTGATTCCTTTATCGCGTTTGCGTTTTTCTATATGACGGTCGAAGCGTTCAAACTCCACAAAGAAATCGGCATCAGGAAAATAACTATCTATAACCCCGACAGAGTCGAACTTATCTAAGGCTGCAACTAAATTATTATGTGTGTCTTTAATGGCGCGTAAGTGTCTGGGAGCAATATAACCGGCAGCACCAATTAAGGCAAATTGTTTCATAAATTATAATCCTATTTCAAAGAGGGGGGTCTCGATTTTTGATTAATAAACAAAGTTACTATTTTTAGCTTGTCAGACAAGAAAAAAGACATTCTTTTATAGGGGATTATTCCCCTTTTCAAAACCCATTATTCTATCTGTCTCATTTATAGAATTTAACATACTTGACGCGGGCTTTGACTATTTCGGGTTCTGGGTTTTAAGTTTTGAGTTTTAGGTTTTTGGCTCTATAGCCTCTAGGTTCTATTTTTAACCGCAAAGAATGCCATGAACGCTGACTTTGACTCAGACACTGAATACTGACCTTTACGCGTTTTGGGTTTTGGGTTAATTTTAAAATCTTCAAATCAACCCCTCTTCAAATTTAATATGAGAATTACTAAAATTACAAAGAATATAAGGGTTTAAGGGAATGAAATGCTTGTTATCTGTTTAGAATTATGTTACGAAGCTATTGACCTCCTAAAAT
>CAZGZH010000456.1:0-1811 GCA_964529645.1 uncultured Flavobacteriaceae bacterium | reverse complement strand
AAACCGACAATAGGATATAGGCTGTTAGAAGAAACACAACTTTTAAAACAAATTTTGCCAGAACACATAGCCTTAAAAAGTGTTGAAGTAAAACCTCAAGAAGGGCATAAAGATAATTTTTATCACACATTACAGGTGGTAGATAATATGGCAAAAGTCTCAGATAATCTGTGGTTGCGCTGGGCGGCGCTTTTACACGATATTGGTAAAGCGCCTACCAAAAGATTTGATAAAAAATTAGGATGGACTTTCCACGGGCACGAATTTAAAGGCTCTAAAATGGTGTATAAAATATTCAAACGCCTTAAAATGCCCTTAAATGAAAAGTTAAAATATGTTCAGAAAATTGTTTTGATGAGTTCACGTCCTATAGTTATTACTGATGAGGTTACCGATTCTGCTGTACGCCGTCTTATATTTGATGCAGGTGATGATTTAGAAGATTTGATGTTGCATTGCGAAGCCGATATTACCACTAAAAACCCCAAACGTTTTAAGAAGTACATGAACAATTTTAAAATTGTGCGTGAAAAAATTAAAGAAGTAGAAGCGCGTGACCATGTGCGTAATTTTCAGCCCCCTATTTCTGGGGAGCTTATAATGGCAACTTTTAATTTGAGACCTTGTAGGGAAATAGGTACTTTAAAAGAAGCCGTTAAAGAAGCTATTTTAGAAGGTACTATTAAAAATGACTACGAAGAAGCTTATCAGTTTATGCTTAAAAAAGCAGAAGATTTAGGTTTGAAAAAGAAAGTGTAAAAAGTCAGGGCTTCACTTTGAGTGAAACCCTGACTAGTAAATTAGATTGATACGATGACCCAAAAGTCATCGTATCAATAATTTATTCTAAAATTTTACGCGCTATCACTACTTTTTGAATTTCGGTCGTACCTTCGCCAATGGTACATAATTTTGAGTCGCGGTAGAATTTTTCTACAGGATAGTCTTTTGTATAGCCATAGCCACCGTGAATTTGAATGGCTTCTGTGGCCACTTTTACACACACTTCTGAAGCGTACATTTTAGCCATAGCCCCAATTTTTGTCATAGGTTTGTTTTGATTTTTAAAACTAGCCGCTTTGTGTAAGAGTAATTCAGAACACTCAATTTCAGTTGCCATATCGGCTAACTTAAAAGAAATACCTTGAAATGCACTAATGGGTTTACCAAATTGTACGCGTTCTTTTGAATATTTAAGAGCTGCTTCATAAGCCCCTTTAGCAATGCCTAATGAGAGTGCACCAATAGAAATACGACCGCCGTCTAGCACTTTTAAAGCCTGAACAAAACCGTCACCTTCAGCGCCAAGCAAATTATCTTTGTGGATTTTGCAATTGTCAAATATGAGTTCGGCTGTTTCTGAGGCGCGCATTCCTAATTTATTTTCTTTTTTACCCGATGTAAATCCGGGGATGCCTTTTTCTACTACAAATGCAGAGACACTGCGTTTTCCGCCTTTTTCGCCGGTACGTGCCATTACAACAGTCACATTGCCACTAATACCGTGGGTTATAAAATTTTTAGCCCCGTTAAGAATGTAATAATCACCCTCTTTTTTAGCAGTAGTGTTCATGCCACCAGCGTCAGAACCGGTGTTGTGTTCGGTTAAACCCCAGGCGCCAATCCATTCGCCCGAAGCCAATTTAGGTAACCATTTCATTTTTTGCTCTTCATTACCAAAGTAATTGATATGCCCTGTACACAATGAATTATGGGCAGCAACCGATAAACCAATTGAAGAATCTACTTTAGAAATTCTTTCTATATCCGTTATATGTTCTGATGGACGGTGTGGCGGGTGTGTGTTGGAT
>CAZGZH010000455.1:0-1815 GCA_964529645.1 uncultured Flavobacteriaceae bacterium | reverse complement strand
ATAATATAATTCCAAGGGTCAAAAGTTTTAACCCATTCGGCAAACAGAATTCTAAATTCTTCAACCTCGTTTCTAAGCAAGTCAAGATAATCGGTATTTTTGTAACCGCTTATTTTTAAGCCTGTACAATCGGTCATAATTTCACGTGCTGCTTTACGGATAATAGCAGCGTTCTCCATTTTTAAATCGTAAATTTCTACCGCTTCGGCGCCACTTATTTTTGCCGGAATTAAAGTCGCATTTTGACTGATATATCGGGCGTAATGTTTAAGGGAATCACGCTCATATTCGCCTAGATTGGTTATATCTTCGCTTTCTACGCTCTCCACTATTTTTAAACTTAAGTGCATGATTTCTTCAGCCTTTTTAAAAAGGGGCATTTTTCGGGTGCGTTCATGGCTATTTTCTTGGTCGTCTTCAAACATGATTTTGATTTTAAACAAAGTTAGCTAAAGACCGGCAAATATTTAAATTTAAGTTTCATATTTCGTACTTTTACAACACTAAATTTTTTAAATGAATATTCATTTTATAGCTATTGGCGGAAGTGCTATGCACAATTTAGCTTTGGCTTTACACAATCAAGGACACATAGTTACGGGTAGCGATGACGCTATTCACGAACCGTCAAAATCGCGGCTAAACGCTAAAGGACTTTTACCTCAAAAATTTGGTTGGTATCCCGATAAAATCACAGTTAAAATTGATGCCGTTATTTTGGGCATGCATGCCAAACCCGATAATCCGGAGCTTTTAAAAGCCCAAGAATTGGGACTTAAAATCTATTCGTATCCTGCGTTTCTTTACGAACAGTCTAAGGATAAAATCCGTGTAGTCATCGGCGGTAGTCATGGTAAAACCACCATTACGGCTATGATTTTACATGTGATGCACTATCATAAAAAGGAAGTCGATTATATGGTAGGGGCACAGCTCAGCGGATTCGATACCATGGTGCATCTCACTAAGAACAACAAATATATTGTATTGGAAGGCGACGAATATTTGAGTTCGCCCATAGACAGACGCCCTAAATTCCATTTGTACAAACCGCATATCGCCCTGATAAGTGGTATTGCGTGGGACCACATAAACGTATTTCCCACTTTCGATAATTACCTAGAACAGTTTAAAATATTTGTTGATGTCATTATCCCAAAGGGAATCCTAATTTATAACATTGAAGATAAAAATGTCAAAGAAATTGTAGAAGAATTCACAAACGATTTGCACAAAATAGCTTATCAAACGCCCAAGCATTTTATTAAAAATGGCATTACTTATTTAAAAACGTCTCAAGGTGGCGTGCCCTTGGCTGTTTTTGGCAATCACAATCTGCAAAATTTGGCCGGTGCCAAGCTCATTTGTGAACAGATGGGGATTTCTGAATCTGCTTTTTACAAAGCCATTAGTAGTTTTGAAGGGGCAGACAAACGCCTACAAAAAATTGCCGAAAAGGATACAAGTGTTATTTTTAAAGATTTTGCCCACGCGCCCAGTAAAGTTAAGGCGACCACCCAAGCGGTAAAAGCACAATACAATGAGCGAAAATTATTGGCTTGTTTAGAGTTGCATACTTATAGTAGTTTAAATCCTAAATTTTTAAGTCAGTACCAACACGCGCTTGATGCGGCCGATGAGGCGACAGTTTTCTACTCGCCAATGGCCTTAGCCATAAAACGATTAGCACCCATTTCGGCTACACAAATTAAAGAAGCTTTTAACAGACCTGACCTCAAAGTATTTACAGACCCCAAAGCTTTTAGCGATTATTTGTTTGCGCAAAATTTAAACAATACCGCTTTGCTTTTAATG
>CAZGZH010000454.1:0-1825 GCA_964529645.1 uncultured Flavobacteriaceae bacterium | reverse complement strand
ACCGGACTCATTTTTATTCTTCGTTGGTTTTGGTGGCGCATCAATGCGTGGAGTGAAATATCGGCCATGTTTGCTTCGGGTATCGTTTCGTTAGTATTGACAATGCCAACAGTAAATAACTATTTATTCGATAAAGCAGAGGGGCTGTTACCAGCTTATACAAAATTTTTAATTGTAGTTGGTGTAACCAGTACCGTTTGGCTTGTGACCACATTTATTACAAAACCCGAAAGCGATGGTGTATTGCGAAAATTTTATCGTAAAATTCAACCTGGTGGCCCCGGTTGGCAAAAAGTGATTACCAAAGCTAAAGCAGATAAGGTAGAAATTGTTACCGATAAAGAAGGATGGACTGTCCCTTCTGGCATTATAGCGATGCTATTGGGTTGTGCGCTTATTTACAGCATTATGTTTGCAACGGGTTACTTTATTTATGGTGCTTATTTTTATGCTTTTATTTTAAGCGGTTTGGTAATTGTTTCTGGGTATTTTTTAGTTAAAATATGGAAGAAAATTAGTGTAAATGTGCTTTAATTTTAAAAAAGTTATATTTACGGGATAAAAGTTTTAATTATCGTAAAATTATGAAAACGCAAACCTATAAAAATCATCGCAAATTTGTAAAAATTTACCACCTTTTTGTTTTACCTCTTACATTGGTTTTAATAGTTGGTGCTGTTATGAATTTGATTAACAGTGCGCCTGAAAATTTATACTCAGCCTCGTTGTTGGTTTTAGTATCTGTCTTATTATTACTCATACTTTTTTTCTCAAGAGCTTTTGCCCTAAAGGCTCAAGACCGTGCTATTGTTGCCGAAGAAAATTTTAGACATTATCTCTTAACTGGCAAACCGCTACCATCTGAATTGAAAACACGTCAAATAATTGGTTTACGCTTTGCTTCTGATGAAGAGTTTCCGGCACTAGCCGAAAAAGCCGTCAAAGAGGATATTAGCGAAGCTGCCATTAAAAAAGCCATTAAAAACTGGAAAGGCGATTACTACCGCGTTTAAAAAATAGAATCCTGCTCAAGCGGGATTTTTTTTAATTCAAATAATTACCATCACAAAATATTATGTCTGCAAACACAAAAAAAATAACACTTTTTCAATCTCTAATTCCTTTAATAATATTAGTTGCCATACTGGCTTTTAATGTACATCTTTACGGCGATGAAGCCACCAGTGGTCCCAATCAATTTGCCCTTATTTTAGGCGGTGTTTTTGCAGCTATTGTCGGGTTTAGAAACAAAGTGTCGTATGATAAAATGATGAATAAGGTCGCCAAAAACATCAAATCTACCAGTTCGGCTATTTTAATTTTATTGATGGTGGGCGCCTTGGCAGGCACTTGGCTTATTAGTGGCATTATTCCAACGATGATTTATTACGGTTTACAGATATTAAATCCCACTTTCTTTTTGGTAGCAGCTGTTGTTATAGCCTCTATTATTTCATTGGCTACGGGCAGTTCTTGGACAACTACGGCTACTATTGGTATTGCTTTAATGGGTATTGGTAAAGCTTTAGGTCTCCCTATGGGAATGATTGCTGGCGCCGTACTTTCAGGGGCTTATTTTGGCGATAAAATGTCGCCACTCTCCGATACTACAAATTTAGCACCAGCTATGGCAGGAACCGATGTGTTTACACATGTGCGCTATATGATGTACACAACTGTTCCAACAATGATTATTACACTTGTTATATTTTTAATTTTGGGTTTTAGTCACGAAGGAACAGAATTACAAGACGCTTCGGGATTGTTGGTCAGTATTAAAAATACTTTTAATGTCACGCCCATCCTTTTTGTTGTGCCTATTTTG
>CAZGZH010000453.1:0-1826 GCA_964529645.1 uncultured Flavobacteriaceae bacterium | reverse complement strand
CAGTTTTACTAAAATATTTTTTTGCATCTGTAACCCAAGTACCTGAATAAACGGCATTACGTAATTCTTGGTCATAGAGTTTTTCACCTGCGATATTAATTGTTTTAAACCATTCAAGTTTTTCACTGTCGGTTCCTTTACAGAAGTAGACCATCAATTTATAATTTAAAATTTGTTCTTGCTTGTCCTTTGGTAAATTGTGAAAAGCTAAATCATTTATTGAAAAATCGTTATTAACATATTGACAAATAGATAGTGTGCGCTGTTGTCCGTCAATTATTTCAAAATTACCATCTTCTCGAACAGCCCAATACATAACGTTGAGAGGAAAATTTTTTGTAATAGTGTCAATAACTGCATTTCTTTGCTTATCCTTATATATAAATTCTCGCTGATAAGGTGGACGAATATCAAGTTTTCCGCCATATCCAACAACACCAGCTTCAGCATTGTCTTCAAAACCATTAGTTAACTCACGTACAGGGATTTCTTTTAATTCAATTATCATTATTATAGCCTTTTATTTTTTATTATAATTCGTGCATAAGGAACTTCTACAACGCCATTTTTAATGAAATATAAGTCACCATCAACCGCACCCCTTTTTTGAACTTCTTTTCTATATTTTTTATGTTCTAATTTATATGGTTTAACACCTATTTCTAAACCTGAATTAGAAATACCTAAACCTATTATTTCAAATTGTTCAGGATTATATTTATCAACAAACGTAATAGGTACACCCATATAACCTTTGTAATCAACAGGAATATTAGCAACTTTTGAAACTTCTATTGCGTCAAAATTTTCATATTTTGGATAATCCTCTTCATTTCCTTCGTATGTTTTAAAAAGAATTAAGTCTTCTTTATGTTTTTTTACATCAAGATTTGTAAACCAACAAGATGTAGAAACACGTGCTATTTTTTTACCGTTTTCATCAATATGATGAAATTTTTCCCAATCGTCAGGGACAACGAAAAACATTCCAACATTAAAATTTGTATATCCAGTACGAATTTTATCTTCTTTGATTAATTTAAATATCTCTCTGTAAGTAATTGCGTTAGTATTTCCAATAATCAAGAACTTTTTTTCATATTCTACTAATTGAGCAACATATTCACGAAACAACGAAAACGGCGGGTTAGTAACAATTATATCTGCTTCTTTTAATATTTTTACACACTCTTTACTTCTAAAATCGCCACTACCATCAAGTGGTGCGGCTATGTTTTTATCATGTTTTAAAATATATTCAACATCTGCTATGTTTACTGCACCATCATTATTAAAGTCCTTTACTTCATTAATCTCAATCTTCATTGGTTCTTTTATTTTTTCATTCTTTACACCTTCTATGTCAAAAAATGAAAGTTGTTTTCCTACAATTGGCGAACCTGCATAACTTGTAGCAATCAATTTTTTAAGACCAAGCAAATTAAAATTTGACGCAAAGTATTTAAAGAAGTTGCTTTCAAATGGGTCATCTGCATTGCAGTAAACAATTTTGTCTTTAAATTGGGTTTTATAATGTTTCAATTCTTTTTCAATATCAGAAAGTTGAGTATAAAACTCATCCCTTTTTGCCCTGTTTGCATCTCTTAAGGTTTTATGTGCCATTTTTCCCTTAATTTATGTTTTTAAATGTATTTTATTTATACACTAAAAAATATGTGTATGTATTATTTTTCTTTTATAAAAAATTTAACTTGGTAAATACAAACTTTCAATACGAAATCAATTTAAAATAATGACAAATTTACTGAGCGTATAACTTGTAAGTGAGCGGAATGATTCCGCATAATGTTATTTAATCTTTCATT
>CAZGZH010000452.1:0-1828 GCA_964529645.1 uncultured Flavobacteriaceae bacterium | reverse complement strand
CATTTCATAAAGCACAATTGCCTTTTGGCCCTGGTAAAGCTGTTAACGCAGGAGGTGTTGGTGTTTCTGGTTTAGAAATGTCTCAAAATGCTATGAAATTAAATTGGACAGCCGATGAAGTTGATAAAAGATTACACCAAATGATGTTCTCTATTCACGAAGCCTGTACAAAATATGGTACAGATAATAGCGGTTATGTAAATTATGTTGATGGTGCTAATATTGCAGGCTTTATTAAAGTAGCCGATGCTATGTTAGACCAAGGTATTGTTTAATAATGTTATTCCTGTAAAAAGGGAATCCAATATATTTTAAAGGCTGCGCAATTTGCGTGGCCTTTTTTATGTCTAGTAAGTAATTTTCAATATTTTAATCCGACATAATTACTATTATTTTAATAGATTTACAAGAATATAAAATCAATCAACTAAAAATGACTTTATTACTCCACTTTGTATTGGGCTTTATAACCTCTTTTCTGGGGACGCTTACACCAAGCATGTTAAACATGACAACAGCCAAAATAAGTTTAAATAAAAATAAAATTGAAGCTATAAAGTTTGCTATTGGTGCTTCTTTAGTGGTATTAGCTCAGGTTTACATCGCTATTTTATTTACTAAATTTTTAAGATCAAACCCAACATTTGTGCAATCATTACAAAAAATAGCCATTGGTATATTTGCGGTTTTATCGGTTTACTTTTACAGACTATCTAAAAAAGATAAAGAACCTAAAAAGAAAGCAAAAGAGAAAGCGGGTAGTAGCTTTGCGGTTGGTTTATTGTTATCAGCTTTAAATATGTTTTCCATTCCGTTTTATTGTGGTGTCACTACAGCTTTAGATGTGGCCGGATGGTTAAAATTTTCGCAACAAAATATTTTAATGTTTGTGGTAGGTTCTGCGTTAGGTACTTTTGCTTTGTTGGCAATGTATGCCAATTATGCTAAAATCATTCAGTCAAAATCGGCCAGCCTAGCCAAAAACTTAAATCTGATTTTAAGTATTTTGACAGGAAGTTTGGCAGTTATAACCTTAATTAAGATTTTTTAAATTAAAAACACTATGACTAAATCTATCATCAAACAATTATACATTTTTGGTATTTTAGGACTTATTGGCGCTATTGGCGTAGGAGTAGGAGAATTTCTTCTACATTATTCTCCAAATGGTATAGGTTACGACAGTAATAATTTTCTTTTTTTTAATCAAATTTCATTACACAGATTAACGCTTGGCCATTTTGTAGCAGTATCGTTTGTGCCTTTTTATATTGCGGGTTATTACCATTTGTATTTGGTGTTTAAACAAAACAATCCAAAAACGGCCATGGCTATTTTTGCATTGGGTGTTATCGCTTTTATGATTGGTGGTATGTGGATTTCGTCAAGAGCGCAGTTAGGGTATTTGGTTCATAAAATTGCCGAGTTTCCAGATGATATAGCCCTACAATCTTTAATAGCAGTTTATAAAACCCATTCAGAAATATTGGTAAAATCTTTGCGAGTTTGGATTGCGGCTATTTCAATATTTTTTATTATTCCTATATTAAAAGGACGCACTTTTTATCCAAAATGGATGGCCATTTTTAATCCATTATTTATTTTATTAGCAGTCTTAGTTATTTATACCGTTGCGCCAAGCATTGGTTATTACATTGGTCCCATCGCTATGAATGTGGTGCATTTTATTGTATTTGGATTGTCATTACTCATTCTAAAAAAGAAATCAAAAAACCTATAAACATGAAAAAAATATTCAGAATTGCTTTTGTGATTTTAATCCTTTTAATTGGCATTGTATTAGCCTTTTTTTGGAAAGACACCGTAA
>CAZGZH010000451.1:0-1829 GCA_964529645.1 uncultured Flavobacteriaceae bacterium | reverse complement strand
ATGTGGTAATCCATTCGGCTACAAAATATATCGATGGCCAAGGACGTGTATTGGGTGGTGCTATTTTGGGTGACGCCAAATATGTCGATTTGTGTTACGATTTTATCCGCCGTACCGGGGCCAGTTTGTCACCTTTTAATGCGTGGGTCTTGTCAAAATCTTTAGAGACTTTGGCATTGCGTATGGATAGACACTGCGAAAATGCGGCTAAATTGTTTAATTTTTTAGCTTCTCACAATGCCATTGAAGCCTTGTATTATCCCTTTAACAAAAACAGTTCGCAATACAAATTAGCCAAAAAGCAGATGAAATTGGGTGGCGGATTGGTAGGTTGTCAATTAAAAGGAGGCAAAGCCCGTGGTGTGCGCTTTTTAAATGCCTTAAAATTACATTCACTTACGGCCAATTTGGGCGATACACGTAGTATTGCAACACATCCAGCCTCTACAACACATTCAAAATTGAGCTCCGAACAACAATTAGATCAAGGTATCACACCCGGATTTATTCGGTTTTCGGTAGGCTTAGAACATATTAATGACATCATTGCAGATGTAAAACAAGCCTTAGAAAAATCAAAATGAATAATAAATATCACACTATAAAAAACTTTGTTTTAGAGTCGGGCGTTGTTTTACCCGAACTTAAAATAGCGTATCAAACTTTTGGAAAACACAATGCCGATAAAAGCAACACAGTTTGGGCTTTTCACGCCTTAAGTGCCAATGCCAATGTATTAGAGTGGTGGCCAGGTTTATTTGGCGAGGATGATTATTTTAATCCTACAAAACATTTTATTGTTTGTGCCAATGTTATAGGATCACCTTACGGGAGCAGTGCTCCAACCGATTTAAATTTTCCTCTTTTTACGGTGCGCGATGTGGTCAAGGCGTATTTATTTTTAGCCCATTTTCTAAATATCAGTAAAATTAATGTCGCTATTGGCGGATCATTTGGTGGGAATCAAGCTTTAGAATTTGCCTATAATTTTAAAGGAAAAATTGACAATCTTATTTTGTTAGTGTCAACGGCTCAAGAATCGGCATGGGGAATTGCTATTCACGAAGCACAGCGTATGGCTTTAAAAACCGATGACACCTTTGGCCAAAAGGACGGTGGCAAAAAAGGGGTAAAGGTAGCACGCGCTATTGCGATGTTGACATACAGAACACAAAAGTCGTATAAAATAACACAGACAGATTCTAAAGCTAAAACGGATGATTTTAAAGCGGCTTCTTATATAAGATATCAAGGTGATAAATTCGAAAAAAGATTCAACGCCCTCTCTTATTATTATTTGAGTAAATGTTTAGATACCCATAATATTGGTCGCGATAGAGGCGGTGTTGAAAAAGCTTTGTCAAATATCAATCAGAAATGTTTACTCATTGGTATCGATTCGGATATGTTGATAGAACCCCATCAGCAAAAATTTATGGCACAACATTTACCAAACGCCATCTATAAAGAAATACATTCCGATTTTGGACACGATGGTTTTTTAATAGAAACAAAAGCTATTACCAAGTTGATAAGTGCATTTTTGTGCTAAAAAAGCACATCATCTTTAGCTATTTCTGACACTATGTCATTTTATTTCTTTGAATTCTGACAAATACTTGTATTTATTACGATGGCATAATGATTGTCATAAAGGTATCAGTATTAAAACTGAAATTAAAAAATAAATTATAGAATTATGAGTAAAATTATAGGAATTGACTTAGGTACAACCAACTCTTGCGTAGCCGTTATGGAAGGTAATGAGCCCGTAGTTATACCTAACGCAGAAGGTAAAAGAACAACCCCATCAATAATTGGTTTTATAG
>CAZGZH010000450.1:0-1844 GCA_964529645.1 uncultured Flavobacteriaceae bacterium | reverse complement strand
CTATGGTCGCCCCTTTTGATTGGGACCTGGGCGGTCTGCCCCGCAGTCCCGTGCCCACCGACGCGATCCCCGACATCGGCGAGAACCAGCAGATCGTCTTTACCCAGTGGATGGGCCGTTCACCGCAGGACGTCGAAGACCAAATCAGCTATCCGCTCACCGTGGCCCTGCTGGGTGTGCCCGGCGTAAAAATCAAAAAACGGATATTAAAAAAGACACCATTAAATTAAATGAAGTGATAGTTGAAGCGACAAGGGTAGGTAAAAATGCCCCCTTTACGCAATCAAATATTACTAAAAAAGCGCTTAAAAAACGCAATTTAGGACAGGACATACCTGTTCTACTAAAGTATTTACCCAATATAGTTATTACATCAGATGCCGGTGCTGGCGTAGGTTATACGGGCATTCGTGTCCGTGGCAGCGATGCCACACGTGTTAATGTTACTATAAACGGTATTCCCTTAAACGATAGCGAATCGCAAGGTACCTATTGGGTAGATCTGCCCGATTTTGCCAGTTCTACGCAGAGTATCCAGTTACAGCGTGGTGTGGGCACTTCAACCAATGGTGCAGGTGCTTTTGGGGCGAGTTTAAACTTATTGACAGATGGTATTTCTACCAAACCTTTTGCCGAAGTTAATAATGCTGTGGGCTCATACAACACCCGAAAAAACACTGTAAAATTTAGTACAGGCTTGTTAAACAAACATTTTGAATTGGCAGGACGTGTAGGCATTATTAAATCTGATGGGTATGTAGATCGCGCCAGTTCAGATTTAAAGTCGTTTTATCTTTCGGGAACCTATAGTAATGAAAATACATTGATAAAAGCTTTGGCATTTGGCGGAAGTGAAATTACCTATCAAGCATGGTGGGGAATTGACGCTGCTACTTTAGAAAGCAACCGCACATTTAATGCGGCTGGAGCCATTTATGATGACGCTTGGAATGTTGTTGGCTATTACAAAGACCAAGTTGATAATTACAAACAAGATCATTATCAGTTACATATCAATCACAGATTTAACGATTTTTGGAGTGCAACAGTGGCTTTTCATTACACAAAAGGCAAGGGTTATTTTGAAGAATATCAGCAAGACCAAGATGTAGCCGATTATGGCTTAACGCCGATAAGTGTAAATGGCAGCGTTATTAATAATACCGATTTAGTACGACGTAAATGGTTAGATAACGACTTTTACGGCACTACATTTTCGCTTAAATACAACGATTTAAATAAAGTCAAACTCATTTTTGGGGGCGCTTGGAACAGTTATAAAGGTGACCATTTTGGGCGTGTTATTTCGGGTGAGTTTATAGACAGAACCAATTTGTTTAAAAACTATTATTTTAATGTGGGCGATAAAACCGACTTTAATATTTACAGTAAAATAGACTATCAATTAAACGATAAATTAAGTCTGTATGGCGATGTGCAATTCCGCACTTTAACCTACACAATTAAAGGTGTTGATAGCGATTTATCTGTTTTAAACATAAAAGATAAGCTGTCGTTTTTCAATCCTAAAGTGGGCTTTAATTTTGTGCTAAACGACGTGTCTAGTACTTATTTGTCTTATGCCAAAGCACATAAGGAACCCGGAAGAAGTGATTACAGAGGTGTTTCTAAGCTGCCAAATCCAGAAAATTTAGACGATTTTGAATTGGGGTATCGTTTGGTTAAAAAAGCTACTACCTTAAATGCTAATCTATATTATATGCGCTATAAAGACCAATTGGTTTTAACAGGAGCTGTAGATGATGTGGGAAATTTTATCCGTGCCAACAGTGGTAAAAGCTATCGTTTTGGTTTAGAAATGGATGCAGATCGTAAGAGCAAAC
>CAZGZH010000449.1:0-1856 GCA_964529645.1 uncultured Flavobacteriaceae bacterium | reverse complement strand
ATACGTCCTTTATTGTTTTTACATGACGGAATTTATTTTGAAGTTCCAGCTAAAAATCCGGAGTACATACGTAAAATAGCAAAATACATTCAAGAAACTATGTTAAAAACTGTTTATTTGTTAATGAACCAGGCTACTCAAAAATATCCCGAAAAATACGGAGGATTTAAAAAACTTCCTTTTCGTGTTGATGTCGAAGTGGGTCCATCCTGGGGTGAACTATATGAACTAGACGAAATAGAAGAAAAAATCTTTTGGTATTAAAAAATTAACTTTTAATTTGAGGCTACAGTGAACGATAAAATAGATCCACCACATTACCGAAGCACGCGTGGGGGTGTTGAAGCCATTGAAATAACTTCAACATTTTCCTTTACTTTGGGAAACGTTGTTAAGTATGTTTGGCGAGCAGACAGTAAAAACGGTTTAGAAGATTTGATTAAAGCTCGCTGGTATTTGGATTTTGAAATTAAACATAGACAACAACAAGTAGTTGCGCCGCATGACAAAAAAGAATTTGAAGATTAAAAAATATTTTTACTGGTCTCATTTTTTTAATTTTGTATGGTCTCAACGAGATCTTGTACAAAGTTTTTTGTGGTGGAGTCAGTATTATCGTGGGCGTGTTTTATATCGTGTTTTGTTTCGTAAGCCTGTCGCTTGTGCTAAAGATTTAGACAAAATAAATGAGGTTAAACAAATGAAATTTATAGCTTTTGATTTAGAGGGTGCTCTTATAGAAGATAAAAGTGAAAACACGCAAGTGTATGGCGGCATTAGTGTTATTGCCACAGCGGATGCAAACGGCCAAGCAAGAGTGTGGTATTCTCAAACCAGCCAAGGTAAACCGTTACCTTATTTAACTGCTGAAGATGCACAATTGTTTTTAGTTTTTCTATCTTCTAAAATGAATGCAGGTTATCATATAGTCTCTTGGAATGGTGCGGGCTATGATTTTCGTGTACTAGCTCAAGTATCTCATAAATACGAGTTGTGTCAACAATTAGCTCTTGACCACTTTGACCCGATGCTTCAATTTTTATGTTTGTATCAGTTTCCTGTTGGCTTAGATGCTACGGCGCGTGCCATGAAAACAGGAGCAAAGACTGAAGGAATTTACGGCGCCGATGCGCCAACACTGTGGCAACAGCATCAATATGAAAAAGTAATAACCTATGTAAAAAATGATGCTTTAATAACTCTACAAACTGTAGAAGCCATCGTGAAACGAAAACACATTAAATGGTTTAAGAAAAAAGGAGGTGTCAGTTTTCGACGAATGCCGCAACTTTTAACAGTACGTGAAAGCTTACAATTACCGTATGAAGAACCACTTTTTTGGGCTCACCCGTTAACACCCCAAAAATTAACCGGCTGGTTAACAAACATTAACTTACTTAAGGAGTAAAACAAATGATTTCTAAACCTAAATTAACTTTAACTAATTCTTACGTTCAGCGCGGCAGTATTTTTTTGATGCTTTATATTTCAACCATTTTCTTTGCCAACTATTTTATTCGTAATATAGGCACTTTTTGTACACCAGAACACACCTGTTTAATTCCTGTTTGGCCGGGAATACTGGCACCCAGTGGAGTGCTTTGGGTAGGTATTGCTTTGACTGCGCGCGACTTAGTACAGCGCGATTTAGGATTAAAAGTGGCGGTGGGTGCTATTTTTATTGGTGCGGCCTTGAGTGCTTTTTTGGATCCTCGATTAGCTATGGCTTCTGGTACTGCTTTTTTATTGGCAGAAATGATGGATTTGGGTGTCTACACACCGCTTCAAAAACGAAATCTCTTTGCTGCTGTTGTAGGAAGTAATATTGTTGGTATGATTGTAGACAGTTTTGTATT
>CAZGZH010000448.1:0-1863 GCA_964529645.1 uncultured Flavobacteriaceae bacterium | reverse complement strand
TAATAAACCTTTTAAAATTCGGCACTTTGTGGAAATCTGGGGTAGGGAATGACATCTCTAATATTACCCATACCTGTTGCAAATTGTACCAAGCGTTCAAAACCTAGTCCAAAGCCACTGTGTACACAAGAACCAAATTTGCGTAAATCTAAATACCACCACAATTCCTTTTCGTCAATACCTAGTGCTTTTATTTTTTCTTGTAAAACATCAAGGCGTTCTTCGCGTTGTGAACCGCCGACTATTTCGCCAATACCGGGGAAAAGGACGTCCATAGCACGTACGGTTTTACCGTCATCGTTTAAACGCATATAAAAGGCTTTAATATTAGCCGGATAATCGAATAAAATAACCGGACATTTAAAGTGTTTTTCTACTAAAAAGCGCTCGTGTTCGCTTTGTAAGTCAGCGCCCCAAGCGTCAATTGGGAATTGGAATTTTTTCTTTTTATTAGGCTTAGAATTTCTGAGGATATCAATAGCCTCAGTATAACTGACACGTTTAAAATTATTGTCAACTACAAAACGCAATTTGTCTATCAGATTCATATCACTGCGTTGGTTTTGAGGTTTGGTCTTTTCTTCATCAAACAAACGTTTTTCTAAAAAGGCCAAATCGTCTTGGCAATTTTCTAAAACGTATTTTATAGTATACTGAATAAAATCTTGCGCCAAATCCATATTATCCTCGAGGTCATAAAAAGCCATTTCGGGTTCTATCATCCAAAATTCTGCTAAATGACGTGTGGTATTCGAGTTTTCGGCTCTAAAAGTTGGGCCAAAAGTATACACTTTACCCAAACCCATAGCGTAGGTTTCTGCTTCCAATTGTCCCGATACGGTGAGGTTGGTTTGTTTGCCAAAAAAGTCTTTACTGTAATCTACATTTTTAGCGGCGTCAAGCGGTGGGTTTTTGTCGTCAAGATTGCTTACGCGAAACATTTCGCCAGCCCCTTCGGCATCAGAGCCTGTAATGATGGGCGCATTAAAATAATAAAAACCGTTTTGTGTAAAATAGTGATGTACCGCAAAAGCCAAAGCCGAGCGTACACGCATAACGGCACTAAAAGTATTGGTACGAATACGCAAATGAGCATTTTCGCGTAAAAATTCTAAACTGTGTTTTTTGGGTTGAATAGGATATTCTTCCGGATTGCTATCGCCTAAAATACACAATTCAGAAACCTGAATTTCATATTTCTGACCTTTACCTAAACTTTCTACCAAAGTACCAGTAACACTAATAGCAGCGCCTGTTGTTACGCGTTTTACAGTGGCTTCATCAAAATTATCTAAATCTAAAACACACTGAATATTATTAATAGTAGAACCATCGTTTAAAGCAATAAATCTATTGCTTCTAAAAGTACGTACCCATCCATTTATGGTTACTGTTTGTTGTAAATCTGTGCCTTTTAATAAGCTTGCTACACTGGTTTTAGTCATCTTCATTAATTTATGACTGCAAAGATACCAAACCTGTTAAAAATGGAGTAATTTATTTGTGTTTAGATTAATAAACCTAGGTTAAGCTGTTAAAACCTTTTACCAAGTGCAATTTCAAATCGCGGATAACTTCCGTCAAGATAGATGTTATTGATAAGTTTTCTAGAAAATCCTAAAGTTATATTAGCGGTCCAATTTTGTTTGGTTACAAATTTTTCGCCTATTGAAAATCCCAATCCGGCACCCATTTTATTGCCAACATTACTGCCATAATAGCCTCCATCACTGTGGTATCCGTAGTATGTGCCTTTAAAATATTCTACAGAAGCATTGACTTCCATAAAAAATCCTGCTGCTCTTTTTTTGCTGAAGTAATGTCTGTAATAAGGTAAAATGATATAATTTATATCAATATAAG
>CAZGZH010000447.1:0-1869 GCA_964529645.1 uncultured Flavobacteriaceae bacterium | reverse complement strand
CTTATCGCCTGCGTTTAAAAAAGCCAAAGAAATGAGCATCACCCCTTCTTTTGATCCCATCAAGGGAAGCACTTCATTTTGAGGATTCAGTGTTACTTTAAAATTGTTTTTGTAAAAAATAGCCATGGCTTCTCTCAGTTCTAGTAAGCCTTGGTAACTTTGGTATTTGTTGGCTTGTGGCATAGCAGAAGCCTTTTTTAAAGTATTGAGAATTTCTTGTGGGGGTTCTAAATCAGGACTCCCGATAGCGATATTGATAATGGGTTTACCACTTGCTTCAAGTGCTTTTATTTCGCGTAATTTTTTTGAAAAATAGTATTCGGTTACGCTATTTAATCTGTTTGACGAGGCTATCATGATTTGTTAAATTCTTGGTATTCTCCTAATATTTTTAAATGACTGATTTCTTTTTCTAAAGCTTCAAGCGCATTTGTGTAATGTTGATAATCGTCAAAAACAACATCTACAAAAAAAGCGTATTCCCAAGGAATATCTATAATTGGCATAGACTGAATTTTAGATAAATTGAGTTTGTGTTCTGCCATTATTTGCAGAGCGCTTGTCAAACTTCCTGGTTCGTGTTTGGTAATAAATTTTAGCGACGCTTTATTGATGTTTGGTATTTCGAATTTTGGATTGACATTGTTTTGCAAAACAAAAAATCGTGTGGCATTGTTTTTTATGGTCTGAATACTCTTTTCTAAAATATTGAGTTTGTAAATATCGGCGGCAGCCAAACTGGCTATAGCCCCTACATTTTTTAATTCTTTCGTATGGATACGTTTAGCCACCTGTGCCGTATCGGCATCTTCAACCAATTTGATATGTGGATATTGTTTAAAAAACTCACGTGTTTGCAATAGCGCCATTGGATGAGAGTACACTGTTTTAATATCAGCAACGCTTTGATTGGGTAGCGCCATTAAATTTTGCTGAATGTTTATGTAAACTTCGCCTACAATTTTTAATTGATTATTGTCGATTATAGCATAGTTAGGAATAATAGCTCCCGCAATAGAATTCTCAATAGCCATTACGGCAAATTGTGCTGTATTTGTGTGCAAACTATTGGGAATGTCGTGAAAATGATCACAACTCACCAAATCGAATTCATTTTTAAAAAAATGGCTGGCGGCTTCGTGGTGAAACGACCCCAATATCCCCTGAATAGCTACTTTTTTTAGTCCCATTTTAATTCAAAAAAAAAGCTCCGTTTAACGGAGCTTTATATTTTATATCAATGTCATTAAATTACACATACAAAGCTCCTTTTTTTATTGTAAAATAAAAATAGAACCAAAAATTAGTAAATGTAAAACGACTGTTAATCATTATTTTGTTGTTAATAGGGAGCAAATCTATAAATTAAATTAATAAATGCAATCTTTTTTAGTCTTTTTTTGATGTACTGTCTAAAATATGCAGTATTTCGTCTCTAACCAAAGTGTAATGTTTAAACATTAAGAAGTGATTACCGTCTTTTATTTTCACCATTTTTAGATATTTTTTATCTAAGTGATTTTCTATAAAGGTCGCATTGGCAAAAGGCACTATTTTATCTTTATCGCCTTGGTAGTAGGTAATGGGTGTTGTTATTTTAGACCAATCTGGCAATAATAAATTGAGCTCTTTTACGTGTGATAATTTTTCGTCTTCGGCTACTCTAAAAGCACGCGGAATCATCCATCGCGTTAATTTCCAATAAGCCAATTTTCCGAGGATAAAATATTTTTCATCTTTTGGTGAAATAGCAGGCGCAATTAAAATAACTTGTTTTATGATATCAGGATGTAAAACAGTGAGTTTAACTGCTACAGGTCCACCATAAGACCAGCCCATTACCACAGCTTCTCTAACATTATTTTCTTT
>CAZGZH010000446.1:0-1876 GCA_964529645.1 uncultured Flavobacteriaceae bacterium | reverse complement strand
CAAGTAGAACTGCATTATATTTTTGAATTAAAAGGCGTTTTATCCGACATTAAAGATAAAAATTCAGTTATTGAAAATATCAACCTTGAGGAGTACGAAAAACTTTTAGATGCAGCGAAAATTTCTGAAGGTATGTTACCCAAATTGCACAATTGTTTTAGGGCCCTTGATAAAGGTGTTTACCAAGTTAAAATAGGTGATGCATCGCTCGTATCTGATACACAATATTCACACACCACTTTAAGTTTAAAATAATGAAAAGACATTTAACACAAGAGGCTGTAAACCTGCTTAAAAACTTAATAGAAACACCTTCGTTTTCGGGAGAAGAAAACGAAACCGCGGCCTTGATAAAAGAGTGGTGTGCAAATCACAGTATCGCGTTTAAGACAAGTAATAACAACGTTTGGGTACAAAATAAATATTTTGAAGCTTCGAAAAAGACCATTTTACTCAACTCACATCACGATACGGTAAAACCAAATAAAGCCTACACTAAAAATCCATTTAAAGCAGAGGTAGTAGATGGAAAATTGTACGGTTTAGGAAGTAACGATGCAGGAGGTTGTTTGGTGTCGTTGCTAGCGGCATTCACTTATTTTTATGAGAGAAGCGATTTGAAATACAATTTTGTAATTGTTACCTCCGCTGAAGAAGAAAGTTCAGGTACAAATGGTTTAAATAGTATGTTGAAACAAATTCCCGAAATTGATTTTGCCATTATAGGTGAACCTACTTTGATGCATCTGGCTATCGCCGAAAAAGGATTGTTGGTTTTAGATTGCGAAGCTTCGGGGACACCTGGACATGCAGCCCACGGTACTGGCGATAATTCAATTTATAAAGCGTTGAAAGACATTAAATGGATAGAAAATTTTGAATTCCCCAAGTTGTCAGAGACTTTAGGGAAAGTAAAAATGACGGTTACTCAAATAAGCGCAGGAAAACAGCATAATGTTATTCCTGCCAAATGCAATTTTGTAGTAGATGTTCGCATAACCGATGCTTATACAAATCAAGAAGTGCTCGCTATTGTATCGCAAAATTTAGAGGCTAAAGTTACTGCAAGATCATTACATTTAAATGCGTCTTCTATTTCAAAAGACCATCCTGTGGTTTTAACGGGAATTAAATTGGGAAGAGAGACTTATGGCTCGCCAACCTTGTCAGACCAATCGGTTTTGAGTTGCCCGTCTTTAAAGTTGGGCCCCGGCGACAGTTTGCGCTCGCACACAGCCAATGAATTTATTTACATCAAAGAAATAGAAGAAGGAATTGCACTATATATAAAAATATTAGAGGAAATATTATAAATGTTAATTGTCATTCTGAGCGAAGTGAAGAATCTCATTTTTAATAGAGATTTGAGATTCTTCTCCCGAAGTTTCGGGGTCAGAATGACAATCGAAAGTTTAAATATTATAAATTCCCCTCTAGAGAGGGGGTAGGGGTGTGTTTTTAATTTTATAAGAAATTAAAATAACATAAATTAAAATTAAACATATAATCAAGAGATTGCCACAGTTTTTTTACAAAAACTTCGCAAAGACAAAAAATAAAAAATTATGAAACTCTGGGACAAAGGTTTTTCAACCGATAAAAAAATAGATATGTTTACCGTGGGTAACGACAGACAGTTAGACTTGATTCTGGCAAAATACGATGTTAGAGGCAATTTGGCTCATGCCAAAATGCTCCATAAAATTGGCTTATTGAGCCGATATGAGCTAAAGGCTCTAGAAAAAGAATTGGCTGTTATTTTAAAAACCATTGAAGACGGCACTTTTAAAATTGAAGATACTTTTGAAGATGTGCATTCTAAAATAGAGTATTTACTGACTCAGAAGTTAGGCGATACAGGTAAAAAAATTCATAC
>CAZGZH010000445.1:0-1882 GCA_964529645.1 uncultured Flavobacteriaceae bacterium | reverse complement strand
AGTTGTGCAAGCGCAAGAAATTAAATCTAAATTGTATAAAATCTCGTATAAAAAGGAGGTGAGAAAATAATGAATTTTGATACTCAGATAATAACTAAATGTACCCTGGGCTTCTTTATGGGTATTTCTGCAGGATTACTTTTAAGATACTTTTTATTCAGAATATTGCTGTATGCTGCTATTCCCATCGTAGCCATGCTTGTTTTAGATTACACAAATATGTTTTCTATTGATTGGTTATTCTTAAAAGAAAAATGGGACAAACTGTTTGTTTTTCTTACACCAACCGCTATTAATATCTATTCCTATCTCAGTAATCACATCCTGATTGGATTGATTCCTGGTATTCTGATAGGTCTAACCTCCGGCTTTTTCTTTATGAGAAGATGATAAATAAACATGTAAAAAAACATTGGCTCAAAATGATTGTAGATGCGTTTAACATACTTTTTTATTGACTTAGATAATATGGAATTTTATTATCCCATTTCAATTCCATTCTGTTTAGCAGAAAGACTATACCACAATTTGGGATGTGCGACAAGTTATCTTAAATAAAGTTTATTTTTACAAGGAAGTAAATACATGGACTTTCTTATCATATATAATCTTTCTTAAATAATGTCCTTCTTGGTATTGAAGGATTCATAAACCATATTAATGTCTATGACGTTGAGAAAATGACATTAGCATCTGTATGCTTTTGTAACATTGAGATTGGTTTTTCAGTAAATATTTTACTATTAAAAAAGCACTTTTATAAAAAACATTTTAGAAAGGAGGTGATAATAATGGCAAATCCATTTGAGACAATACCTGGAGACAGAGGAGTACCAGAAAGACGTGATTGTGATAAATGCAATGGAACAGGAAAGATAGACGGCAAGAAATGCGATAAATGTAATGGGTCAGGAAAGCTTAAGTAATTTAACCAATGGAGGTAATAAGGATGGAATTGATTCTGAAAAGAGAACAGGCAGGTAAAATGTTAGGAGGTGTTAAATTCATGCTATCTGCACGAGTTGAGTTGAAGAGCGAAGAACAAGATGTTATCAAGAAATATAAAGCTGATAAGTTAGTATTACATCGCCGCAAACCTTCACATACGAAGGCAGCATTAGAAATGGGAGGTTCATTGACAAAGGTTGTCGGGGGGAGGGTTTTAGACAAGTTATTCTCCGATATTACTATTGGCAAGCTAACCGGTGGTGTCAATTTTAAATGTAACGATATTAATGATATATTGGATCATGAAGATAAAATCAGGGAAGCTTGTGAGACTTTTTATACCTATTTGGTTGTGATGCAAAATTTTGGCGGAGAGGAAAGAATTTCTTATCCAGAAGCTTTAGAACAAGGAGGAACAGCAGATAGGGTACCGAAAACTCTCTGGTAGTGCATATACTTGCATATAACAAAGTTCTGTCTGTGCCCACTAAAGCAGCAGTTAAGTTGTTAAATCATAAATAAATATTAAGTAGAAGGAAATATGAAGGGAAATTGTTTTTAATCGAGGTAATCCATGAATCAACACAAAAAAGTATTTGAGGAAGCGGATGAGAAATACCGGTTGTTAACCAAAATTCCTGAGGAGTTTTTAAGTGCTCCTCAGGAATTCAGGAAAAAATCCGAGAAATTAATCACCACCTATAAGACAGAATGTAGTGTTCTAGATAACAAACTGAATGAATCGCTGGCAGTATGTTTAGATAACAAAGAGAAAAAAATCGAAGAAATAAATAATGACACGACAAAAAAGATTCAAGGTTTAAGAGATCAAAGGAGTAGAGACCTAAAGATATCTAGAAAAAATGTAGTCAAAAATTTAACAAAACAGCAGGACTTAGTATTTTCTTTAAGTATTATGATATTTGCAATAATT
>CAZGZH010000444.1:0-1883 GCA_964529645.1 uncultured Flavobacteriaceae bacterium | reverse complement strand
TTTTCTAATGTGTTTTCGTTAAAATTTAATTTAAATCGCTAAGCCTTGAAAAAAAATCTACTTTTAGCAGTTACCTCTGGCTTTTTATTGGGTTTATCTTGGCCAACTTACGGCTTTGCTTTGCTCCTTTTTGTTGGCTTTGTACCCCTCTTATTTGTAGAAAATTATTTTAGAGAAAATACTGTTAAAAAAAGTAGCTTAAAGTTTATCGGCTTCACAATTTTAAGTTTTTTGATATTTAATGCCATAAGCACTTGGTGGTTGTGGTATTCTACAGCTTTAGGTATGTTTGTGGCTTTTGGCGTTAACACAACTTTAATGACGCTGGTGTTTTTTGTATATCATAAAGTGGCCTCAAAAACAACACTTAAAAAAGCACTTTTCTTTTTAATTGTCTTTTGGATTAGTATGGAAAAATTTCATTTAAATTGGGATTTATCATGGCCTTGGCTCAATTTAGGGAATGGTTTTTCATTAAATCACAAATGGATTCAGTGGTACGAATATACAGGTGTGTTTGGTGGTACGCTTTGGGTTTGGCTGGTTAATATAGGTATCTTTTTAGCTATAAAGTCTTACCTAAAAGATAAAGACACAAAGCGCCTTACAAAAGGGCTTCTTCTCAATGTTTTAATAATTATTATGGGTATTTATACTTCCTTGTACATTTATAATAGTTATATAATAAACAAGCAAAATACTGTTAAAGTGGTTTTACTACAACCCAATATAGATTCTTATACAGAAAAGTATACTATTTCTAATGTGCAATCGGCCAAAAGCCTCATAGCGCAAGCCGTAAAACATGTAGATGCCAATACTGATTTTGTAATTGCGCCAGAAACCACATTTGCCAACCCTATTTTACAAAAGAATTACACTACTACAGCTTCGTATAAAATATTAAAAGAATTTACAGATAGTCATCCTAATATAAATTTTATAGCAGGTTATACATTTTATAAACAATACAATAGTTTTAAACAACCCACAGCAACAGCCAATAAATTTAAGAATGCCCAAAATACTTGGTACGATATGTACAATAGTGCTGCCTTAATAAATAGCAGAGCAGAACCACAAATTTATTATAAATCTAAACTGGTAGCTGGTGTAGAATTATTTCCTTACAAAACGGTTTTACAACCCCTTCTAGGGAATGCTATGCTTAACTTAGGGGGGTCTATTTCTTCTTTAGGAACTCAAAAGAAAAGAAGTGTCTTTGTTTCAAATAAAGCAAAAGTGGCGCCTATAATTTGTTACGAATCAATCTATGGTAGTTTTGTAAATGGCTTTGTAAAAAATGGTGCTAATTTTTTAGCTGTTATTACAAACGATGGCTGGTGGCAAAATTCTCAAGGTCATAAACAACATTTAATGCTATCTAAACTACGCGCTATAGAAAACAGACGCAGTTTAGTAAGAGCTGCAAACACAGGTGTGTCTGCTGTTATAAATATGAAAGGAGATATTACAAAGTCTTTAGATTACGGGGTTAAAGGAGAAATAAAAGCTACAATACCTTTAAATACACAAATAACTGTTTATAATAGCCATGGGGACTTTATTGCCCGTATTTCTATTTTCTTAAGTATTTTACTATTATTGACAACTTTTCTCAGAAAACGCCAGACTATTAATGACCTCTAAAAAACAAAACGGTACTTATAGTTTTAATTATTATTTTGAAATCGAGATAAAAACTGCGATTTTTAATATAAAATAAATCGAACCGCAATTTTTTGTTTTGCTCCTCAACAGATGCTGCATAAGGATACATGACTTGAGCCCAGCCTGTTAATCCAGGTTTAATAACATGTCTTATTGCTTAAAGTGGTATTTTATTTGAGAGTTGTCTTACAAATTCTGGTCTTTCTGGTCTA
>CAZGZH010000443.1:0-1891 GCA_964529645.1 uncultured Flavobacteriaceae bacterium | reverse complement strand
AAAACTATCTTTATTATGATTGATGTGTTCTTGTACAGCCGTTATTAAATGGGCCTTGCTCAACATATTTTCTGGGAAACCATTTCTTAAATGACGTACCGGACTTACCGTAAAAATGATTTTAACCTTTTTGTTGACTGATTTTACAGCTTTAAAAATAGCGTCTAAATCAGCTCTAATTTGTGTAATACTTTGCAACGATTCTGTGAATTGTTTTTGGGGCACTTTATGGCAATTAGCCACAATTTTATCCGAGTTGTTATGGGTGTAAACCCAAGCAGTACCAAGTGTTATGACAATATGCGTAGCTTTTTTTATAAAGTCATGCCCCTCTTTAACCGATGTATTAATAGCCGATAAAGTTTTTTTAATATCTGGAGACGAAAATTGGGAATGATGCTTAAAACTGTGCCATAAACCATCGTGTTGTATTAAATCTAATTTAGTGTAAGTCTTGTCAATAACACAATCTTCTACAGCAACTTTTAAGCTGCTCGTGTTAAAAATTATACCAAACGGATTGGTAAGTGTATTAAATTTAAAGTAAGCTAATTTTTGACTGATATGTTTTGTAAAACACGAGCCTAGAAGTAAAATATGGGAATCATAATCTATACTTTGACTTTGTTTTTCAAGCTTTATAGTTGTTCTAAATGATGTCATAAATTAATATATTTCGGGCACAAATGTCTGATCAGAAAACGGCGGACGGATATAACCTTCTTCAACTTTTCGGGGTGCTAACACAACCTTTTTATGCGCAATTTCTTCATAAGGAATACTGCTTAGTAAATGACTTATACAGTTTAAACGAGCTCGTTTTTTATTATCGGCAGGCACTACAAACCAAGGGGCTTGCTTGGTATCTGTATATTTAAACATTTCGTCTTTGGCTTTGCTGTAATCGAGCCACTTTTCGCGCGATTGTAAATCCATTGGGCTTAGTTTCCAGCCTTTTGTGGGATCGTCTATTCTAGACTGAAAGCGGTGCTCTTGTTCTTCATCTGAAACCGAAAACCAATATTTTATCAAAATAATACCCGAGCGGATAAGCATCCTTTCAAAATCTGGACAGGTACGCATAAATTCTTGATATTCGGCATCTGTACAAAAATTCATAACCCTTTCTACACCAGCTCGGTTGTACCAACTACGGTCGAATAGAACCATCTCGCCAGCAGCGGGTAAATGTGTTACATAACGCTGAAAATACCACTGACTTTTTTCGCGATCAGTAGGCGTTCCTAAAGCAACCACCTTACAAATTCTTGGGTTAAGACTTTGCGAAATACGTTTTATAACCCCGCCTTTTCCAGCGGCATCACGCCCTTCAAAAATAACGACTACTTTGAGTTTTTTATGGCTAATCCACTCTTGTAATTTTACGAGTTCAACTTGTAGGTTTGCCAATTCTTTATTGTAGAATTTAGTGTTTATTTTACGGTTGTCCTTTTTTTCGGGTTCTATGTTCTTAGAAGAATTCATACATAAGATTTAAATTTTAAAAGTAAGTAAAAAAATGATAATTTTTTAAGTTGGTATTGAGTGTATACAAATCGGGCAATAATTACAATATTTTGCCAGATTTAGAGATGTCTTAAAAACGAGAAGGCTACATTTTCAGGAAAGGCTGCACTTTGTTAGCATTTTATTTTTACTATTTACTGTGCAATTTTTGCTCCAGAATAATAACAATATGTTCCGATTTTAGTATTTATGTAGCCGATTTCTTTTCCGTTTTCAAATCTACATTCCAACATATATTTTGGCAATAAACCTTCAACATTTTCTTGGGTTGTTTTAAATCCGTCCAATAGTTGTACAGTATAAAATAAAAATCGTCTAAACCTTGATTTAGGTTTTCCCCAATCTCCTATAACCAGCTGTCCAT
>CAZGZH010000442.1:0-1893 GCA_964529645.1 uncultured Flavobacteriaceae bacterium | reverse complement strand
ATTGCAATTGGGTCAATAAATCGTCCGGTGTTAAATGAAAAAAAAGCTTTTATTAAACAAACAACTGATTTTGGAAGTACTTGGAATACTACTGAATTATCTTTCAAAAATCTAAAAAATGTAATTGCTGTTAACGATAGTGTTTGGGTGGTTTTCGGTAATGTAAATAATGGTCTTGTCCAATTAAGAAGTACTGATTATGGAGAGACCTGGAATGAAAGTAATCCCTTTGAATATACTAATTATAACTCCATTTTTACTGCTGTATATGTTCCATTATACAATTCTATCCTTGTTAGTACTCTATCCGGAATGTATAAATCAACAGACCAAGGACAAACATACTCCCGAATTTCAACTGAACATGAACTATATGTTAAAGACGTTAACTTTGATAGAAAACCTATTACTTCAACGGAGCAAACAATTATTGCAACTTCATTTGACCGCTCATTTTTATTGAGTAAAAATTCAGGTCAGACATGGGAGAAAAAAGAAGTACCAGCCGAGTTAGGTTATGAAATATGGGATGCTAAAATTTCAGAGGGAACTATTTATATCATAGTTGATCAAACTCGTTTATTCAAATCAACTGATTATGGTGAGACATGGGCTGAAATTTATGTGCCTGCTTTCTCTGCTATTATCGGTTTAGATGCATATGATAAAAACACTTTGGTTGTACAAGCTTATAAAGAACTTTTATCTTCTTTTGACGGTGGTGCGACTTGGTTGTCAACACCATTCCCGGTTCATTTTTTTAGCCGTGCTTCGTTTATGTATAGTCCAAATAGCATTATATCTGTTGGAAGATTTTATGATTCTCTTTCAACAAAAGGTTTCATTTACAAAACACCTGACAATGGATTTAATTGGCAGATAAAAGATACTCCCAGTGAAATGAAGCAGATAACAATGCTTAACAACAATGCCGGATTTGCCAGAAGTGAAAGAAATCTCTACAAAACGACAAATGGAGGTGAGACTTGGGAAATTATTAAATCCTCTCAGAGTTCCATTTCAACCTTTTGTTTTAGAGACACATTAAATGGATTGGTACATCAAGGAATTGATTTTTATAAAACCGAAGATGGAGGGAAAAATTGGAGGAAGGTGAACCTTAACTTTCCTTATGAGCAAGTTGATAAAATTGAAGTAAATAGTAATGGTAATTATTTTGCTACAAGTAACGGGAACTTATTGTTTTCGCCTTATACGGGTACAAATAACAATCAACCAACCATAAATAAAGAAACGAAATATGAATTTACTTTATTCCAGAACAATCCAAACCCGTTTAACCCAACTACAAATATTTCTTTTTCAATTAATAAAAAGGGGTACGTAAAGTTATATATATACAATATACTGGGGGAATTAGTAGATAAATTAGTTAATGAATATTTAAGTGCAGGTATTTATACTTATAATTTCAAGGCAGACAATCTTTCAAGTGGTGTATATTTTTACTCCATTTCTGTTGATGGTTCTACATTAGTAAAAAAAATGAATTATGTAAAATAGTATCAAGCCAAACGTTATAACCAGCTTTCCACCCGACCCCCGATAAAAAGCATCGGGGCAGGCGCGAAAACGGTGCGGATTCCCGCCAAAAAGACGGCGGGCAGGTTTGGTATTTTGGGGTTTACGTTGTTCGTGATAAATTGTTGTTTAACAGTAGTGTAGTAAGATAAATTTTTTAATAATTTTCCGTCTTCCCCCGACAGAGAGCGTCGGGATTCGGCGGACAGGTTGGCTGTAGTTTTTCAGTCCGGCATTGTTGTTTGGGGCGGACCCCGATAAAAAACATCGGGACAGGCGGGTCGCCGTTAGGTGGCCAAAATCTTTAAATGGATTTGGAGGAATCGATTTTGAAAATATTTGGTAAAGTGA
>CAZGZH010000441.1:0-1894 GCA_964529645.1 uncultured Flavobacteriaceae bacterium | reverse complement strand
AAGCACCTCCGTGCATAACAACTACTAGATGTAAGTTTTTTTGAGGCACTCCCTGTGCGATATGCATATTTATAAAACGTGCCACAATATCTAGAAGTGGATTGACAGCATTAATGTCATTTGATGTTTTTCTAATATCGAATATAACACTGTATTCTTTATCTGGATTTAGATTTTTATCTGGATTTTGAATGTTGTAAAACAGGCCGTAATTTTTAATAATTGTCCCTTTTTGCAGTTCTTGGGCATTGGCAAAGAGACTTAAAAAGACAATTAAGAGGCTTAATTTTTTCATAATATCTAGAGTTTAGTTAGTAGCCATTGGTTTAAATCGTTAAAATTTTGAGGTGTGACACCATGTCCTGCCGGATAGCTTATAAAACTATTGCTAATACCAAGAGCATTTAAATAAGCTGGTGCTTTCTCGGCCCACTGAATAGGAATGACTTGGTCTTGTGTGCCGTGCGATATAAAAAAGTCTAAATCTTTGTACAGAGAAATGTCATTTGGTTTAGATATTAATTCTTCTTTTATATAGCCACTTAAAGCGACAATATTTTTAAATTTCTCGGGATAAGATAGGGCTAAAGCATAACTTAAAATAGTGCCTTGACTGAATCCTAAAAGGGTGACATTTTTAGTGTCATAAGGCAATTCATTTTGCAAGTCACTTAAAAATTGTAGAATATTTTCTTTGGCATTTAGGGCTTCGGGAATATCAGAGTAATTTCCGTTAGCATCATTAAAATTAATAGTGTACCAAGCATAACTTTGGTAGCCAAGGGTTAGTGGGGCTCTCACACTAACCACTAAAAATGCATCGGGTAGATGGTCTGCAAACGAAAATAAATCGGCCTCGTTGCTGCCATAACCGTGAATTAACAAGAGTAAAGGTGGGTTTTTCTGATTTTTATTTTTGGGTAATCTGTGTATATACTCTAATGGTAAACTCATATTAATTTAAAACTATTTTGCCGTTATTAATGATGCCATAAACTTTTCCTTTGAGTTTTTTATGGCGGAAAATGGCATTTTTTGAAGTTGATAGGACATTTTCTTTACCGAATGTATAGTCTCCTTCTGGATTAAAAAGTGTCAATTCTGCTTTGTTATTTTCTGAAATTGAAACACTTGGAATCTTAAAAACGTCCCTAGGTTTTTGCGTTAAAGCTTTAATTGACGTTTCTAAATCTAAAACAGAATTCACAGCACCAAACAAACTTTCTAGGCCAATAGTGCCATTTAAGGCGTGGGCAAATTCTAATTTTTTATTTTCTATGTCAATTGGGTTATGGTCTGATGTTATCATGTCAATTGTACCTTCTGTAAGACCATTTAAAAGGGCTTTAACATCTTTGGCTTCTCTAAGGGGCGGATTGACTTTATATTGAGTATCGAAGTCAAATAATTCAGCATCGGTTAGAACCAAATGATGCGCCGCAACACTGCAAGTAACATTTAAGCCTTTTTTCTTGGCATTCTTTACGAGTTGCACGCTGCGTTTACAGGTGATATTAGGAATGTGTAAGCGCCCTCCAGTGTAAGTCAGGATTGTCAAATCGCGTTTTACCTGAATTATTTCGGCCATAGCTGGTGTGCCTTTTAAACCAAATTTGGTGCTGTTATCGCCTTCGTGCATTAATCCGTCAACAGCCATATTGTTGTCAAGCGGAAAATCCATGACAATGGCGTCAAAATTTTGAGAATATTGCAAAGCTAACTTTAAAAGATTGGCATTTTTAACACCCCTTTCATAATCGTAAAAGGCCATAGCACCGGCTTGCTGCATGTCGTACATTTCTGAGAGTTCTTTACCCAGAGATTTTTGTGTTAAAGCGCCAATAGGGTAGGCGTTAACAATGTGTTCTTTGGCCTTATCTTTTATAAAACTGAT
>CAZGZH010000440.1:0-1897 GCA_964529645.1 uncultured Flavobacteriaceae bacterium | reverse complement strand
ACACTTGAATACGCTTATGACGATTGGTGTATTGCGCAGTTTGCAAAAGAAATTGGGAACGATGATATCTCTCAAAAATTTACACAGCGTGCTTTGAATTATCAAAATATATTCGACCCATCCACTAAATTTATGCGCGCCAAAAATAATGGTTTGTGGTTTGCGCCTTTTGATCCATTCGAAGTTAATTTTAATTATACCGAAGCCAATGCCTGGCAATACAATTTTTTTGTTCCTCAAGATATTAACGGTTTAGTACAATTAATGGGGGGCGATAATGAATTTGAAAAACAATTAGACAAATTGTTTACAGTGCATTCTAAAACTAGTGGACGCGAACAAGCTGATATCACGGGCCTTATTGGTCAATACGCACAGGGCAACGAACCAAGTCATCATATGGCTTATTTGTATAATTATATTGGTAAGGCTTATAAAACACAAAAACGCGTCCGTCAAATTTTAACGACACAGTATAAAAACAGCCCTGATGGACTTTCAGGAAACGAAGATTGCGGGCAGATGAGTGCTTGGTATGTATTAAGTGCTTCGGGATTTTATCCGGTTACGCCGGGATTGGCTTACTACACTATTGGCACACCGTTATTTGATAAAGTAACCTACAATTTAGAAAATGGTAAAACTTTTGGTATAGAAGCGCAGAACTTATCTGATAAGAATATCTATATCCAAAAAGCTTATTTAAATGGTAAATTGTATCCTTACAGTTACATCAAACATGCCACTATTGAAAAAGGAGGTGTTTTAAAATTTGTTATGGGAGCGCAACCCAATAAAGATTGGAGCTCAAAAATAAAATACAGACCTCACTCTAAAATTGAATCGGACGGGAACGTAAGTCTGCCTTATTTTGAAGCGCAATCTTATACTTTTTTAGATAGCTTACAGGTTTCTTTAAATAAAGTAGAAAGCAAAGGGCAATTATATTATCGTTTTAAAGATACAAAATCTAAGAGTTGGCAGCTGTATACCAAGCCTTTACAAGTGACTAAAACAGCACGTATTGAAGCTAAAACTGTCCTTAAAAACAGTATTGAAAGTAAAATTATTTCTGCCACCTTTAACAAGATTAAAAAAGGACGTAGCATTACTTTAAAATCTGGATATGCCAATCAGTATGCCGCGGGTGGTAAAACGGCTTTAATAGATCAATTAAAAGGTAGTAATAATTATAAAACAGGTTATTGGCAAGGTTATCAAGGACAAGATATTACAGCTATAATAGATTTGGGCAAAACTGAAAACATCAAGCGTATTTCGGTCGGTTTTTTACAAGATATTATATCGTGGATTTGGTATCCTAAGCAGGTTACTTTTTACGCTTCTGCTGATGGTAAAAAATTTACGAAAATTAAAACTATCACCAATAATTTTAGCATCCGTAAGGAAGGCTCTTTTACAAAAGAGTTCGGCTTTAAAACCAATCTTAAGACACGTTATATAAAAATGGTCGCTCAAAACAGAGGCGCGTGTCCTAGTTGGCATTTAGGCGCTGGTGGCAAAAGCTGGCTGTTTACAGATGAAATTACAATAGAATAAAACTTAATTCATGCCATAAAAAAAGCACCCCTAAAGGTGCTTTTTAAGTTTATTAAATATTATTTATTTACCAAATGTGTAATTAACGCCAAACATAACTAAATCTGTTTTCATAGTATAAGACACACTACTGCCAGGTAAAGCACCATAAGGGTTTGAAGCTGTAACAGCTAATGGACTTAGCATAGGACCCGTTGTTGCACCATTGCTATCACCGTGATGATAGACGCCATTAAAGGTTAAATTGTCGCTTATTTCGTAACCAAATCCAAATTGGAAAGCATTTTTAATAACAGCAGTTGCTTCTACAGAGTACATAGCCAATTCACTTTGAATA
>CAZGZH010000439.1:0-1912 GCA_964529645.1 uncultured Flavobacteriaceae bacterium | reverse complement strand
TATAACTTCTTGAAAAAATGAGGAGTCAGAAATGTCAAAAAGAAATGGTTTGCCAACAGGTTTGTCTGAAATTATCAGAGATTTATTAACATACTACTGGCAGGATACACTGGCGATGGTGGAGATACATCGCTATCTGCTTGGGGCAGGTGGAAATCTAAATCCTTGAATATTGATTGAGTTGGAAAAGACAGTGATTTACAAAAAAATACAATGCCTAACAAAGTATATAAGTCATTGGATGAGCAGTAGTTAAATTGAACCGGTAGCCACAAATAAAATATTAACAAAAAGGAAATAATTATGGCTTCAAAATTTTTATCAAAGCTTACAAAAGACGAATATGATGAACTCACAAATAAGTTATTGTCGATCCAAAATAATATTTGTTACATATGCCAGGAGCCTGTCGACTTGAAACTGCATACAACGAATATTGACCATATCATTCCATTGGCAAACAAAGGAAAAGATGCGGAAGAAAACTTTGCTGTCACACATGAAAGCTGTAATAAATCAAAACTTGATGCTAACTTGAAAATAGCCAGGATTTTACATTTACTAAAAAAAATACAGGATCAAGCCCATGAGAAAGAAAACCGCTCCGCTTCGTTAAGACATGTTTTGGAATATTTTGGCGGTTCTAAATATGATTTTAAGTTTTCAACAGAAGACGGAAAATTAAAATATTCATTTTCAAAAAACGGTGATAACACAATTAAAGCAGTTCCAATTGATAAAGATAAATTATCAGAAGAGCAATACGCTTTTATTTTAGTCCCGATAGAATATATTTATCATGATGAGATTATTAATCCAAGGGGTATAAATAACAGTATTAGCAAATTGATAAAAGAGTTTGAGAAAGGAAATCCACAACTTCATTTAGCCCTCGCTCGCATTGATAATTCAAAACTAAGAATATTTGATGGACAGCATAAGGCAGTAGCCCAAATAATGTTAGGTGTAAGACATTTAATGTTGCGTGTTTTCATTAATCCTAACCTTGACAGGCTAACTGAAACAAACACGAATGCAGGAAGCACGCTTCGACAGATAGCATTTGATAAATCTATCATGCGTCAATTAAACAACACGTTGTATTACGAGCGAATAAAGAAATACCAAGATGACCATGGTTTGAATAGAAACGATTTTTCTTTTTCAGAACAACAACTTGCTGATTATTTTAAAGGAGATAACGCAAATATTAAGAAGTATATTATTGATAGTATAAAACATGCTATTACAAATAACAAAGAAAACAAACTTAAGGATTATATTGACTTTGAAGGGAAAGCCAAAGATCTCCCCATTTCGTATAGCGCTTTTGACAAAACGTTTTTAAGTATGTTCGTGAACTACAAAGTCATTTTAAATACCCCTATAAATTTCAGAAGTGATGAAGGTTTAAATCCAAGAGAACTTGAAATTTCACAGATCGATCGACTTTTGAACATTATTGCGGAAGAAATTTATATAGGAAAATTTCTGCCAGAAATAGGTGTCTATCGAATTGAACAAAAGATACTGAATGGAAAGGATCAGGATATAACGGATGATCATTTAGCTGCATACAGAATAAGTAAAGAAGAAGTGCTGTACAACTGGTTACGATATTTAAAAAAGGCGATCGAAAATTACTTTTCAAATACGGGGAAATTAATTGACAATAACAAAATATTTCAGACACCTTTTGATGAACAGTTATGGAAAAATATTAGAAACTTCATGATTAACTTGAAAAATTTACCACTTTGGAAAGACAGAAGTATGGCTGATACAATTTTTGCCGGTAAAAAGAATTATGATTACTGGAAAAATATCTTTGAGACGGGAAAAAGTCCTGATGGCGCACAAGTTCTGGCAAAACCATTAAATTTTATTGAAATGATTAGACCGAATGAATAAA